>PXDC01000085.1 GCA_003565135.1 Verrucomicrobiota bacterium | reverse complement strand
GTTCTGATTGCGGTTGCGGTTCCGGCTCCTGTTGCGGACGAGGCCGTTCGCGCGGCTCCGAACGCGGCACCTCCACCTCTTCGAATTCAAATTCCGGCATTTCCATCCGCCGCACCTCCCGGCGTTCCGGGACCGATTCCGACGGCTGCGCCTGGGCCTCGCTGGGCGGCGAATAGAGTTCGAACGGGGTGGTTTCCGGGGGATCGTCGGGCGACAGGAGGTAACCGGTAAACAACAGGGCAAACAGCACGAGGTGCAGCACCACCGCGATGACAAACGCCTTGTTCGATCTTCCGTCCATGTTCCGAATAACTTATCCGAAGTTTACCGCGTTTCCACCTGGGTGTCCAAACTAATCTTGCTCAGCCCGCTGGCCTTGATGAGGTTGAGCAGGTCCACCACTTCCTGGTAACTGGCCGAACCGGCCGCCCGAACGTTGAGAATCACGTCGTCGTCGCTCGCACGCAAATTCTCCAGCCGGGAGCGCATCTCCTCCTCGTCCACCGGATCGCTTCCCCAGAGGTACCTCCCGGGCCCCTCCACCCCGACCGCCTGGTAGCGGAACTCGCGCTGCACGCCATCGTCCTCGCGTTCCTCCTCCCGTGGCAGTTCCAGCGGGATGGTCTGTTCCAGCAGCGGCGTCGTGATCATAAAAATAATCAGGAGGGAAAACGCCAGGTCGATGAGCGGCGTTATGTTCGGCTCGGCCAGGGCGCTGAGGCGCGGGTTTCTCCGGAAGGTTCTCGCCATAGACGGGTCGCGGTCAGTCCTGCTTGCTTTCCATTTCGATCTGGTCGGCCAGGGTGCTGGCAAAATTCTCCAGCTCGGTGATCATGCTCTTGGTGTGGCTGAGGAGGATGTTGTAACCGAAAACGGACGGGATGGCCACGAGCAGGCCCGCCACGGTGGTGAGCAAGGCCCCGGAAACGCCCGGCGCCAGCATCTGCAGGGTCGCCGTCGACCGCAGGGCCACCGCCCCGAACGCGTCCATCACCCCCCAGACCGTTCCCAGCAGCCCGAGAAAAGGAGCCCCGGTCACGATGCTGGCGAGAAAAACCATACGCGACTCGTAGTCCGCGCTTTTCCGGGTGACACAACGCTGAATCGCGTTCTCCATATGGCTGACCTGAAGCCGTTTCGCCATCTCCAAATCGTCCGCTTCGGCCGCTTCCGCGCGGCGAAAGGCGTTAACCGCCTCGTGGTAGAGCATGTTGTAGGGAATGGTCTGGGAACGCGGCTGCTCCTGGTAAAGGAGGGAGGGCGCCTGCATGAGGCGGTCCTCAAAGGCCCGGTTGAGCTCGTTCATCCGGCGAAGCTCCATGAATTTACCGATCATGATGGTCCAGGCGATGAGGCTGAAAAAGATCAGCGCCATCACGATCAGTTTTCCCGCCGCGTTGGACTGGCCGAAGTACGTCAGGATATTCGGCGTCGACGACTCGGCGAAAAGGTGGACAAGCAGGAGGTGCGCGGTCATACGGGGCAATGTATGGCTTTAATCGGACAACATTCAATCATTATAGACGGGTTTGGCGGTTGAAGGCGGCGGGAGGATTAACCCGGTGTCGCCATGAGGGCCCGGGCCCGGGACCGGGACGCGGCGAATACCCGGACTATAGGAAAAGCAATTAATGTTGATGTTTCAACCCGGACTTCTTTTTTATGACCTTCTGACACGATGAATTTTAAAATCCATACTCTGGAGGAACTGGAAGCCAAGCGGAACCGTCTCTCCTCACGCCTCGGGCTGGTCGGCCTGGACGGGTTCGTCGACCGGATCGTCAAACCGGTGGCTATTCGCTCCGGGACCGGGGACAATTACACGCCGATCGAGACCATCTCCGATTTCGCCCGCCGCATCGAGGGCGCATCGGGCAAAAGCACGAACATCGAGCTGGTTCCCCGGGAGCACCGCCTCGGAGGCAACGGGCCCATCATGGCCCACGCCCTCCTTGCCGCCGGGATGAAGGTCCGCTACATCGGCGCCCTCGGCGTTCCCGAAATCCACCCGGTTTTCCAGGAATTCGCGCAAAAGTCGGAGGCCTATTCCATCGCCGCCCCCGGCGTCACCGACGCGGTCGAATTCAGCGACGGCAAGCTGCTCCTCAACACGACCTCCACCCTGGAAGCGGTCACCTACGAGGCCATCATCGGCACGGTCGGGGAAGGGAAATTCTTCGACCTGTTTTCCCGTCTCGACCTGATCGGGATGGTCAACTGGACCATGGTTCCGGCCATGACCGATATTCTCAGCGCCTTCCTCGACAAGGTTCTGCCGAATCTTCCCTCGCGGGATCAGCGCACGTTTTTCTTTGATCTGGCCGACCCGGAAAAGCGCTCGGACAGTGACATCAAGAGTGCGCTCCTGACCATCAAACGCTTCCAGTCCTACGGCAAAACCATCCTAGGCATGAACCTCAAGGAGGCGCAGATCGTGGCCCGGGTCCTGGGGATCAAGACGGAGAACGAGGACGAGGACGGCCTCAAACGCCTGACCACCCGCATCCGCCAGGAGCTTTCCCTCGGCGTGGTGGCGGTACACCCGCGGGATTCCGCCGTCTGTGCCACCCGGGAGGACGCCTGGTGGGTGCCGGGACCCTACACGGAAACACCCGTGCTCACCACGGGCGCGGGAGACCACTTTAACGCGGGATTCGCGCTGGGGCAGACCCTCGGCATGACACCGCTCGCCTCCCTCACCCTCGGGGTGTGTTTCTCCGGGTACATGGTACGGAAGGCCCGGAGTCCGTCGTTGAACGAGATCGACTCGTTCCTGAGAAACTGGAAGGAATAAACCCTCTCCCCTGACCCATGCAAAACGGCGTATTCATTTCATTCGAGGGCTCGGAAGGCAGCGGGAAATCAACCCAGATCGACCGGCTGGCCTCGTTCCTCGACCAGCAGGGCCATTCCGTCATCGTCACGCGCGAACCGGGCGGCACGGAAATCGGCGAGGAAATCCGTCACCTCCTCAAACACAGTGCTTCGGGCAAGGAAATGTGCCCGGAAACCGAATTGCTGCTCTTCGCCGCCAGCCGGGCCCAACTGGTCCGCCAGGTGGTGGAGCCGGCATTGAAGGAAGGCAAAGTGATCCTGTGCGACCGGTTCCTCGACTCCACCACCGTCTACCAGGGCGTCGCGCGGAAGCTGTCGAAGGACCCGGTCACCATGATCAACAACTTCGCCGTGGGCAACCTGATGCCCCACCTGACCATCGTCCTCGACGTGCCCGCGGAAGTGGGTCTCAACCGGATTCGGCACCGCGTCACCGACCTGCCGGACCGCATGGAAAAAGAGAACATCAAGTTCTACGAACTGGTACGGGACGGTTACCTCATGCTGGCAAAATCCATACCCGACCGTTTTGTGGTGCTGGATGGAACCGCTTCGGTCGAAGCGGTCGAACAACAGATCCGGGATGCCCTCGACAAACGCCTTGCCTGAACGGATCGGCGCCTCCCGTCCGGCCGGAATCCTCCTGCGCGCGATCGGGGAGAACCGTTTCCCGCAAAGCCTGATCCTGACCGGCCACGACGGTTCCGCCCTGGAAACCCTGGCCGAACACCTGGCGGGACAGCTCCTGCAACGGGCGGCGCCCACCGGGACGTCCGCGACCCTCCCCCTGGCCAATCACCCGGATTTTTTCACCGTCCGCCCGGCCAAAAAAATGCGGCAGATTTCGGCGGAAAACACGCGGGAGCTCATTCGCAAGATCGCCCATTCCCCCCAGGCCGGGCGACAAAAAGTGGCCGTGGTCTACGAGGCCGACCGCATGAACAAGGCCGCCTTCAATATCTTCCTCAAGACCCTGGAGGAACCGCCGGCCGACACCGTCATCCTGCTGCTGACCACCCGCCGGTACAGCCTTCTGCCCACCATCCGCAGCCGCTGCCTGACCTTCCGTCTGCCCGACACGGGGGAGGGCGCCGCCGCTCCCGAACCGATCCGGGAGTGGATCGGCGCCTACCGCGACTGGCTGGGACGGGTGGCGGGCGGCATTCGCGAACCCGGCGAGATTTGCGCCGTCACGCTCGCGCTATTCGGTCTCCTCACCCGGTTCGAGCAGGTGCTGGCCGGGGAAACCGCCCGGATCTGGACGGAATGGAAGGAAAACCTTCCCCCGAACCTCGATAACGAACAGGAGATCGCCCTGGAGGAGGGGGTCAAGGTCTCCGTTCGCCAGCGGTTTTTCCTCGAAATCGAACAGGCCACCCACCGATTCGCCCGCGAGCTGGGAGAATCGGAAGGCGTCCTTCCCGCCGGGGCCCTGACCGCGGCCGTAACGCGACTCGAGGAGTGCGCCGGCTTGCTCCAGGTCAACCTGAAGGAACAGGTCGCCCTGGAACATTTCCTCCTCCACAGTTTGCGTGTGTGGGCGAAGCGATAAACCTTGTCACCAATCATGTTAAAGCCATCCGCCATTCTCCGCCTGGTCACCGCCCTGGCGCCACTTTTTGTCACCGCGTCGCTGGCCGGCGCCCCCGATACCGGGACCCAGGAGCTGGCCAACCGCGCCAATCTCGCCATGGCCGAAGAGGACTGGGAAACCGCCGATCAGTTGCTCGAGGAGGCGCTGGAACGCACCGACGACGCTCCCGAACTCTGGATCGGACGCGGGTTTACCCGCAAGCAACTCGAACGGATCGAGGACGCCCGGGAGAGTTTTGAGAAGGCGCTCGAGCTCTACCTGGAACGGGCCGGGGAAGACCCGGACAACCCCGGCCTGGTCATGAACGTGGGCTACACCCTTGTGCTGCTCAACCGGCGCGACGACGCCGTGGCCTACCTTGAGGACGCCGCGGAGCGAAACCCGGAGGAACCCATGTTCCAGCGCTTCGAGCAGATCATCGACGGCCTGGAGGAAAACTTCGGCGAATACATCCTGCCGGAGAAGGATGACGACGGGGCCGGGGAGCCGTAACGGGGCGGCCGGAGCCACCGGCTCCCCCTCCCGGCGAATCCCTACCGTTTCTGGAACCGCCGGTCGAGTTCGCCGCGGTCGAGTTCGATAAACGTCGGGCGCCCCTGGGGATTGGTCAGAGGCTGGCGACAGGCCAACAGCCGTTGCACCAACCGGGTCATTTCCCCTTCCGTGGCGCGGTCGCTCACCCGCACGGCCCGCAGGGCGGCCAACCGGGCGATCTGTTCCCGCGCCAGGGCGGGCCTGTCCTCCGGCAGGTTGCCGTCCCGCATCAACCCGATGAGATCCCGCAGAAACGGTTCGACGCGATCATGATCGACCCAGGCGGGGACGCTCTCGACGCGGAAGAAATGGCGTCCGAAGGGCTCCACGACAAACCCGCTCGCCTTCAGAAACGCCCGGTGATCCTCCATGGCGCCGGCACCGACGGCATCCAGCTCGAGCGGAACGGGGAAAAGCAGCGCCTGGGACGGCGGGCTGGTCTCCTCGTATTGCCGAAGGATCTCCTCGTAGGCCACCCGCTCGTGGGCCGCTCGCCGATCCAGGAGCACCAATCCCGCGCCGGTTTCGAAGACGGCGTACTGACCGTGGGCCAGGCCCAGGAAACGCCAGTCCCCGCCCGCCGCCTCCCCGCCGGTCGGCTCCCCTCCCCCGTCCTGCGGACGGGAAACGGCCCGTACCGCCGCCGTTCCCGGCACCGCGCGCGGCCGGGGCCCGGGCCCGACCTCCGTGGCCTTTGCTTCCGGCCGGGTCACCGGGAATGACGCGGCCGCCCCCGAACCGGCCGGCTCCTTGGAGGCGGCGGCCGAGGGCCCGGCGTCGCCGCTTTCGTCCCCGCCGGCGCCGGGCGCCTCCGCGGTCATGGCCGACTCCAGGCGCCGGAGAACGGCGTTGATGACAAATCGCCGGACCCGGCCTTCGTCCCGAAAGCGAATCTCCCGCTTGGCCGGATGCACGTTGACGTCGACCCCCCGGGAATCGATTTCCAGAAAGAGGAAGGCCGAAGGGTACCGTCCTTTGCTCAAGGACGCGTGGTAGGACTCCAACAGGGCGTAGGCCAGGGTCCGGCTTTCCACCGGCCGCCGATTGACGAAGGTGATCATCTCATGCCGGGTGGAACGGCCCATGCCCGGCTTGCCGACGTAGCCGCTCAAGCGCAGGTCGCCCTCCCGCGCCTCGATCTCGAGAAGTTGATCCATGGTGCGGCCGCCGAAAATTTCCCCGATCCGGTCCGCCAACCGCCGGCACGGAGGCGACTGGAACACGATCCGCCCGTTGTCGGCCAGGCTGAAGGCCACCCCCGGATGGGCCAGCGCGTAGAGGCGGGCGCATTGCACAATGTGACCGGTTTCGGTGTTGTCGGTTTTGAGGAATTTGCGCCGCGCCGGAACCGAATTGAACAGGTGGCTGACCTCGATGCGGGTTCCGGGGGGCATGCCGCAGTCGCGCACGTGCACGATTTTTCCGGCGTTGACCAGGATTTCGGTTCCGGTTTTTTCGCCGGCGGTCCGGGTGCGCAGCAGAAACCGGGACACGCTGGCAATCGAGGGCAGGGCTTCCCCGCGAAAACCGAACGAGGCAATCCGGTCGAGATCCGCCGCTTCCCGGATCTTGCTGGTGGCGTGACGCTCCAGGGCGAGCAACGCGTCGTCCCGGCTCAATCCGCTGCCGTCGTCTTCCACCCGCACGTAGGAGCGTCCCCCGTGACGAAATTCGACCTCCACCCGGCCGGCCCCGGCGTCGATACTGTTCTCCAGCAACTCCTTGACCACGGCGGCCGGCCGCTCGATCACTTCACCGGCGGCGATCTGATTGGCGACCCGGTCCGGGAGAATGCGAATCGACGTCATCGCACCTGTTTAAAACGACTTGGCCGGGAAGAAAATCCTTTTTATCGGGACGAACGATTCGCCAGGAGTTTTTCCACGAACTCCCGGGACTCAACCACTTCCTCCGCGCTCAAACGCGGACTGAATTCGAGAATCACCGGGTGTTCGGGCCGCACATACCGGGCCACCATGTCGAAATCGATTATCCCGGTCCCCACCGGCTGATGGTCTTCGCCCTCGTCACTGACGTCGTGGACGTGAAACCCGAGAAGGCGGTTTTCATTTTCCCGCAACAGGGTCTCGTGCTCGATGATACCGTACCGCTCCTTGATCTGGGCATGGCCGGTGTCGTGCCAGTAACCGACGTGCTCGGTCGATGACAGGTCGCCGAAAAAATCGCTGAACCCGTCGTCGAGCGGCAGTTCGGCCAGGCCCTCCCGGTTTTCCACCGCGACCCGGATCCCGGTCTGCTCGGCGAAGGGAAGGATCCTCTCGACATTGCGCATGACCTGGCTCCAGAACTTCGGCATGCGTTTCCGCAGCTTGGTCAATGTCTTTTCGAGCAGTTTCTGGTAGCGGGGATCATCGAGGCATTTTCCCTCGGTTTTTTCGTGGTAGGCCTTGAGTTTCTTGACCGGCGAAAACAGGGAAAAGGAAACACTCCCCATGTGGGTGACCATCAGGGGAGCCTTCACCCGCTCGCCGAATTCCAGCGTCCGCCGGGTGTGCCGGAACCACAGGTGACTCTCCTGGCCGCTGAGCGCCGAGGGCCGGAAAAGGTTGGGCGCGGGGTACTGCACGCCGTTGGGCAACGGGCAGAAATTGTGAATCGAGGATACCGAAACGATATTTTCGTGCAGCGCCTGCAGAATCCCCGGCACCAGGGAGACGCGGATGCCGTGACTGAGTTCGATCTGCTCGAACCCGAGGTCCGCCATCTCCTTGACCATCTCGTAGCCATCCTTATGGCGGCCCGAGCACCAGCTGGTTGATAAGGAAATCGGCATCGCAAGCATTGGGGTGGGGTTAACGCAGTGGAACTGTTTCCCGGCAGCGCCCCCCTTCTCCCCCCGAAGGCCCTCGCCGGGCGAACCAGCCGGCCCCTCAGCTGTTGCGCCGGTTGCGCAGCATGTCGTTAAACGCTTCGACTTTCTTTTTCCGACGCCTGACCTCGGAAGGTTTTTCGAAATAACGCTTGGCCCGGGCATCCTTAATGATG
This sequence comes from Verrucomicrobiota bacterium, assembly GCA_003565135.1. Taxonomy (GTDB): domain Bacteria; phylum Verrucomicrobiota; class Verrucomicrobiia; order Opitutales; family T3Sed10-336; genus PXDC01. Next base: position 943 of record PXDC01000085.1, on the reverse strand, counting down.
CCCTCGCGATCCAGACGCTTTTTCAGGCGCCGGATGGCGCGCTCCATCGGTTCTCCTTTGCGGACTCTTATCTCAATCGGCATAAACTCTCTTTGGAAGAAAACGGTTAGACTCCCCGGAGGGAAACCATTAAAAAAGGCCGCTTTTCCCGGCAAGGTCAACGTTTTATTTATACTCTCCGTCATCCAGTTTTTCGAAGACAACGGCTATCCCGTTTTTGTGGCGACCGGGTTTATCCCGGGAGATCCGGGGACCCGGAGAATCGGGGGATAAACCCCTCGCTACGAAGCAATCCGAAAACCTGGCGACGGGGAGTATAGCTCGACCCGCTTCCGCGGCAAAGTCCCGGCCAAACCGGTAAAGCGAGTGTTAAAATCACGGCCCGGCGCCGGCAATGACCGAATTCGCCTTGCCCAGGAGATCCCGGCGCGGCCATGATTACCCGCCATGCAGGCCGCACCACCGACTTCCGCCCGAACCTTTACCTCCTGCGACCGCGAGTGGTACCAGGACACGTTTCTGACAATCTTCCAGGGCTGGTTCCGGATCCTCGAAGCCACCTCCGACAGTTTCGCCGTATGGCAACCGCCGCGGGGAATCGTCCTGAAGAACTTCGTCAGCAAAAGCGGCCTCCAGTGCGACGGCGTCGCCCGGATGCTCCCCGCGCTGGCGGCCTGGGCGGCACAACCGGCCAACCCGGGAACCCTCGCCGTCTCCGAAGAGCGCTGGATCGACCCGAGGGACATTATCGTCCGGGCCCTGGTCAACGGCACCGATCCCGGCCATCCGGACTACTGGGACGACGTCGGTCCGGTCCAGAACCAGCGGCAGGTGGAGGCCTCGGTCATCGCCTGGACGGTCTGGCTGTCCCGCGAATGGATATTCGAGCACCTCACCCCCGACCAGGTCGGCAACCTGCAGGCCTGGCTCGCCGTCCAAACCG
>PXDC01000393.1 GCA_003565135.1 Verrucomicrobiota bacterium | reverse complement strand
GGTGGTTCGGACGGGGGGGAGGCCCCGCGCCTGGCACCCGAGCCGGGACAACGTCTGGAGGTGCCTCCGGTACGGGAAGATCGTCCGCGGCTCATGTTCACGCCGGAGTCGCTGGAGCGCATGCGGGGGCGATTGGCCGCGGAAGAGCAACCCTGGCATTCGGCGGCGGCGCAACTCCTGGAGGAGGCGGCCTCCGCCCTGGAGTCGGGCCTCGATCCGGCGCCGTACACGGGACGCCACTCGCTCGAATTTTACAACGCGGCCATCTGGAAGGGAGAGCGGGCGCGCTTGTACGCGTACGCCTGGCTGGTTTCCGATGACGACCGGTTCGCCGGGGCCGCGATCACCTACCTCGCGGCCTGGGCGACGGCGGAACCGGCGCCGGCGTCGGATTTTGATCCGGATATCCGGTACCCGAATACGGGCATGGAGGTGGCGCGGGCGGCGATACCCTTCCTCGAAAGCTACGATCTGCTGGCGGAGCATCCCTCCTGGAGCGAAAGTGACCGGCGGGCGGTAGAAGGGTGGTTCCGTTCCCTGGTCGACCCCATTTTGGAAGGCAAGGAGCGTTGGCAAAGCAACGACTACTTCGGGCGGCAGTACTTCCAGAATCACCTGACGGCGCACACCATGGGGCTGGCCGCGATCGGGTACGTGCTCGGGGACCGTTACCTCGTGCAGTATGCTTACGACCACGCCGATAACCATCGTGATTTCAAGACCCTGATCGACGGAATGATCTTCATGCCCGGCGATGTGCCCCATCACCGCGAGCCGGAAACGGCGCCCCCGCCGGAAAAAGGGGAGATCGCCGACCGTTACCGCCACTTCACCAATCCGGACCGGGGGCTGGTGTACACCCATCTATCGCTCTCGCAGCTCCTTTACCTTGCCGAAATGGCCTGGAACAACGGAATCGACTTTTACGGCTACCGGGGAACCGGCGGGGAAAATCTCAAGTATCCGCTTCGGTTTTACGCCGATTTCTACCGCACCGGGGATGCGAGCCTCCGGCACGGGTTGTATACGGGGGAACGCATGCGCGACTTTTTTCCGCTCATTTACGAGGTCGGAAACCGTCATTATCCCGAGACTCCGGAAATCGAGGCACTTTTGCAAAGCGTCGATCGGCTGGCCGTGCCGCGGCATCCCCATACCTATTTTTTCTACCCGGTCCTCACGCACGGTGAGCCGTTGACGGGAGCCGCGGGTTCATCCCATTAGCGGGCGTCACGACCGTTTCCGTACCAGAATTGATTATGTTGTACCGATTATTCGACTTTGCCGGAACAGGTGTTCTCAAACAATGCCGCCGGATTTCGCAGCGGAACCGCCGGGCCGCGATGGCCCTGTTTTCGGCGGCCCTGTTGTTCGGGGGCTGCTCGGCATCAGGCGATGTCGGCGAGGTCCGGAGCGCCGGCGGCGTTCGGGTGACCGACCTCGGGGCCGGACTGCTCACCCTGGAGATCAACCGGACCTTTGTCGCGGGTGACACCCATTACGTACTGTCCCGCCGGATGGTTCCGTCCACGTTGGTTGGGTACAATTTTGTGGACGACGAACTGGTCCTGAACCGTCCGGTTGTCCTGAACGGGGAACCCACCACCGGCGGCCGCGGCATGGCGGCGGTGGGCGATTACCTGTATGTGGCGATGGGAATAGAGGGGCGTGAGGTGGCGCTCGTCCGGGTCGATACCCGAGATCACCGGATCGAGGAAGTGGAGCGGCTTTTCCCGCCCGTTCGAGTGGTCTGGGATATGGATGCGTCGCCGGACGGCAAGCTTTACATCGCGACCTCCCGTCAGACCAACGCCCGGGTCTACGAATACGACACCGGAAACGGCGAATTGCGCGACATGGGCTCGTTCGAGGAAACGCCGAGGCAGGACGCGCGGAGCATAGCCGCGACCGAAGACAAGGTGTATGTGGGAATCGGGTACAATGCCATCGATTTGTGGTCGGTGGATCGCGCGACGGGGAATCGCGAATCGATTTTGCCTCCGGAATTGCGCGACAGCGGGCACTACTGGCTTTACGCGCTGGACGCAAACGAGGACTGGGTGGCCGCGGGCACGGAGGGGCCGGATGCCCGCCTTGCCATCATCGATCGCCGGGACTACGCCAATTACCGCATCGTGGATTTCGGCCGTCGCACCATACATTTCATAGACCTGGCGGGAGATACGGTTTATTTCGGGGGCGGTTCGGGAATCTGGGCCTACGATATTGCTTCGGAGACGGGGGAGCAGGTGACCACAATGCCGGCAAACCGGGGGCTTGCCTACCGGGACGGGGTCCTGCACGGGGGCGCCGGCAGTGAGCGGATCGGCCGGTACGACATTGCGGGCGACCGGTTGACCATGATCAACCTGCTCGATCACGGCGTTGATTCGGGGGCCGAACCGGCCCAGTCACTGGCGGCCGGCGGGGGCAAGGTCTATTTCGGGGGCCGCTCCCTCGGGGTGCGCGACCTTCAAAGCGGGAAGCTCGAAGTGGTGAACGCGCCGGGTGAGGCCAAGAGCATGACCGTGATCGACGGACGGCTGTACATGGCGATGTACACCAGCGGACACCTGGTCCGGTACGATCCGGCGGACGGATCCATCGAGACGCTGGCCGAAGCACCGGAGGGTCAGCTCCGTCCGCGGGTACTGCACTTCGACGAACCGCACAACCTCCTGCTTATGGGCACGCAGGCGGACGAACTCGGGGGCGGGGCGCTCACCGTTTACAACCGGGAGACCGGGGAAAGCGAGGCGTTTGTCAATCCGTTGGGTGAACGGGCCATCGCGACCATGGCTTCCGGCGACGGCGTTATCTACGTCGCCGCCCAGAGGGACGGCGGCGAAGTGGCGGCGTGGAACCCCGGTTCGGGTGAGTGGTTGTGGCGGACGGTTCCGTTGAGCGGCAGTTGGGCCATGGGCCTGGCGGAAATGGACGGCCGGCTGTACGGGCTCGGTGTACGCGGCACCCTGTTTGTCATGGACCCGCAAACCGGCGAGGTCCGGGAAACCAAACGTCCCTTTTCCTGGGGCGGCCGGCTCCTGGCGGGTCGGGACCGGATCTACGGTGTGACGGACGATCAATTCTTCCGGTTCGACCCGCGAACCCTGAACGTCGAGATCCTGGTGGACGGCCTCGACTCCCGGTGGTTTCCCAACTGGCCGTCCCTGGCGCGGGATGAAGACGGGGCCTTTTACGTTGTCCGCGAGGCCAATGTGCTGAAGGTGGACGTGGAGCGGTAAGCGGCATTCATGTGGCCGGGAGCCTCGCGACGATTCAATCCGCCTCGAAACGATACGGGTGGTCCGAGATGTTAGCGACCGCACCGGGCCCGAGGCGTTCTTCGAGTTGGGCGAGGTAGAGGCTTTGCGGGGTGACGGGCCGGTTGTGGGAATCGAAGACGCCGCGGTCTCCTTCGGCCCAGGAACCGGCGATGAGCCCGGTGCCGCCGATCACCCAGTTGCGGGCGGTGGGTGGATTCTGCACCACGAAGTGGTGGGCGCGGGAGTTCCAGAATACGATGTTGGCTCCGGCCCACCCGTGTCCGTTCCACGGGTTGGTGCGGTTCTGGGCCCGCAGGGAGCCGTCCGGTACGCGGACGTTGTCGTAGAGCGTGCCGTTGGCCCAGCGGTGGTGGGGACCGCTGTCGCCGATCGAGCGGTAGCCGACGCAGTCGAGGAAAACGCTCGGTCCGGGCACGTTCGCTCCCGAAGCCACATCGTGGCGGGCTTCTTCCGAGTAGAGACGCTGGAAGAGAACCAGTTGACCCGCGAGGTAATAAGGGTACCGGCGATTGCCGCGGATCTCGGATACCGGTTCCCGGCAGCGGGAGTCCTGGACCGTGACCCATTTGGCGTGGCGGCTGGTGCGGGCCAGCCCGAAGACGAAATGGTACGAGGTGATGTCGCGCACCCAGACGTTCTCCGCCCGCGTTATACTGATCATGACCCAGCGGTGGTCTTCGTTTTGATCTTCCGGTTCTCCGCGAAAGTCGGCGATGCCGCGGAGGTTCTCCACCCCGGCGCGGGAAATACGTTCCGGGAATGCGTACCGGTAAAGATAACCGCCGCCGAAACGGGTTTCGATCGCGGTGGTTACGGGAGCGTCCACGGTGATCCGATCGCCCTCGACCGCGGTGACGATCCGGTCGAAATGGAGGTCGCGGTCTCCCGGCTGCCAGGGCGCTTCCGGGATGGCGCTCATGCCGATCGCGTCGAGCCACTCGGCGGTTCCCGGACGAAAGACCATGACCCGGTCGCCGGGTGCGAACGACGCGGCGTCGTCGACCCGGAAGGTGCGTTCGCCGACCGGGACGGTGTCGTCCCGTATCCGGCGGCGCGAGTCCTCGATTTCCCGGGGTTCGCCGCTGCGCCCGCCGATGGTTATAAACGGTGAGCCGATGCCGCGCTCGACGTCGCGGCGTCCGGTGGCGACGAGCACGGTGCCGTCTTTGCCGTCGCCCTCCCCGCGGAGAACGACGCCGCTCGCGCCGATGACCAGTTCGTCCTCGACATGGTAGGTGCCGGCCCGGAGCAGCACGGCGCCGCGAAAGCCGTCCTCGTCCGGTTCCATTGCCGCGACCCGGTCGATGGCGGCCTGAATCCGCCCGCCGTCGTCGCCCGCGGCCGGCTCGACGGTTTCGCGGACGGGGACCTCCGGCAGGGGAACCCCTCCGCCGCCGTAGCCGGCGTGGGAAAAATCGGGAATCCGGTTGCCGTGGCGATCGCGGAGATAATCGAGTTTGCCGTCGGGGTCCCGTTGCACCCAAGAGCTTACCGGTTCCTCCGGGTAACGGAATTCGTAGTCGAAGGAATAGTCCATGCCGCCCGCGACCCGTTGAACTGCCTCGGGGCCGAGGCGCTCTTCGAGCTGGCGGAGGTAAAGGCTGCGTGGATACACGCGTTCTCCGTGGGAATCCCAGGTCCCGGGGAAATCGTCGATCGAGTGGTCGCCGCGTGCGACGAAAGCCGGCACGCCCTTATCACCGATGTTGCCGATGGCCCAGTTGCGGGCGGTGGGGGGACTTTCCACGGCGATCTGGCGCGCTTCGCTGTTCCAGAATACGATGTTGGCGCCCGGCCACCCGTGCCCCGTTCCCCAGTTCAGGCGATTCTGGACCCTCAGGTCGTGGTCCTCGACGCTTACGTTGTCGTAGAGTACGCCTGTCGCCCAGCGGTGATGCGGGCCCGAGTAGCTGATGGCGTCGGCCGCCACACAATCGAGCACGACGTTGGGTCCCGTCACATTGGCGCCGGTGGAAAAGTCGCGCCGGGCGCCTTCGGAGTAGAGGCGCTGGAAAAGAACCAGCTGCCCGTTCAGGTGAAAGGGGTAGCGTCCCCCGCCCCGGGCACCGCCGACCGGGTCGAGGTACCGGCTGTCCTGGACGGTGATCCGCAGTGCGGTCCGGGTGGTCTGAACCGCGGCGAAGGGGAAATGCACGGCCGTGATGTCACGCACCCAGGCGTCCTCGATGCGACTCAATTGAATAAAGGTCCAGGAATGGGCCTCGTCCTGGTCTTCGGGCGGTCCTGAGAATTGGGATACCCCCCGGAGGTTTTCCACCCCGGCGTTGCGGATGCGGCCGGGAAAGGTGTACTTGTAGACATACCCGCCCCCGAACCGCTCCTCGAACGCGTTGGTCAGCGGGACATCGAAACTGATCCACCCGCTGTAGATGTTGGTGATGGTCCGCTCAAAGAGGAGGTCGCGGTCGCCGGGCTCCCACTGGCGGATGGAGCGTCCCCGGGGTTGAGGAATCCGGTCCATGCCGATGGCGGAGATCCACTCGGCGGTGCCGGGACGTTCGACGATGACCCGGTCACCCGGCTGCAGGTGGCCGGGGCGGCCGGCCGCCCCGAGGGTTCCGACCGGGGCGTAGGTTCCCCGTTCGCCCGCCGCCCCCACCGATTCGACGATGCGGTGACGGGTCTCCTCGACCTCCCGGTAGCCTCCCTCGCCGCCGACCACGATCAGGGTCCGGCGGCTGTCGCCGGTGGCGACCAGTACGGTACCGTCCTCTCCCGGTCCCTCGCCCCGAAGCACGACCCCGCTGTGGTTGAGCCGGAGTTGTCCCTCGATTTCATAGGTGCCGGCTTTGAGCAGGACGGCCCCGCGAAAACCGGTGTCGTCCATCGGCATCCCGCCGACCTCGTCGATCGCGGCCTGAATGCGGGAGCCGTCGTCTCCCGGGCCGGGTTGAATTTCGACCACCGCCGGAACGTCGGGGAGCCCCTTTTCGCCGCTTCGGTAGCCGACGTGGGAGAAGTCGGGAATCCGGTTGCCCTGTTCGTCCTGTTTGTAGACCAGCCGTCCGTCGTCCGGGGAGGGGTACACCCATTCGCTTTGGCCGAGCGCGGTGCCGCCGGAGGCGACAAGCGGGAGGAAAATCAGCAGGGTCGAAGCGAGCAGGGCGCGATGCGGAGGGGGACAATGGAGGCTCATGAACAATGACCCTAGGCGTTCCCACCGGCGGTATCAAGGAAGTTGGGGTATCCGGATCGGTGGTGGGACCGGAAGGGTTATCGATGGTTCACCGCGTCCGTGATTTCGTCGGCGCCCAGGTGGTAGTGGCGTTCCTCCCGCGGCAATCGGTACTCGATGGCGTCGACGCGGGTTTCGATGATGAAGAAAGTTATACCCACGTCTTGCTGCGAGAGGAAATAAGCGCGGCTCTTGTCGGGCATCTGGTTCCACGCGGTCTTGATCAAATTCGGGTCCTTGAGGATGCGGGCGTTGCCCCGGAGGTAGACCAGCTCGGACATGCTCCGGCTGGTGAACAGCCATTCGACCCGGGGGTTTTCCAGGATGTTTTGCGTCTTTCGGCTGTCGGGGGAGGTCATGGTGATCAGCCGGTCCAGGGACGGGGAGGCAAGGGTTCCCATCCACGTCGCGTGCGGGTGGTGGTCCCGGCCGGTGGTGGAGAGGATTCCGATACCGCGACCCCCCGTACTGTTATGTATCAGGGTTTGGATTCTCCTCAGCAGTTCCCGGGAATTCATGGCGGCTGCGTGGTTGGGGGGACGGTGCCGGCGGGCACGATTGACTGGGTTGGGACGTGGTTCGGATAATAGGCTGCCGGCGCCGGTGAGGCAAGAAAATTTGCCGGGTTGAACGGGTATGAATAAAGGAAAATCGGCCTGTGTGCCGACATAACCCGTGGATAAAAGGTTGTCAGGGCAGCACAGGTTGGCATGCTCCTGCTTCATGACTACCGCGCAGGTTTCCCCTTACCGATGGCTCTGGCTGGGCGCTTTTCTCGTTGTACTGGTGGTCGGCTACCGGGTGGCCGGCGAATTTCCCGAGCACGCGGTCGACCCCGAGCGGGCGGAGCGCCTGGCGGAGGTCCGCGACGATGTTGCGGTGGAGGACGTGACCCATTACGGATTCTGGTCCCTGGCCCCGGCGGTGGTGGCCATCCTGCTCGCCTTCCTCACCCGCAACGTGCTTGTCGCCCTCTTTCTCGGCATCCTTGCCGGCGGGATGATCACCGGGCAGGTCAACGTCATCAAACACTTCCTCATTCCCTCCCTCGGTTCCGCCGGTTACGCCCAGATACTGCTGGTCTACCTCTGGTTCCTCGGGGGCTTGATCGGGATCTGGACCTGCACGGGCGGGGCGCTGCGGTTCGCCGACTGGGCGGCGGAAAAAATGGTGCGCGGGCCGCGCTCGGCCAAGTTTTTCGGGTGGATCATGGGGTTTGTTTTTCACCAGGGGGGCAACACCAGCACGGTCCTGACCGGCACCACGGTCCGCGCGATCAACGACCGGCACAACGTTTCCCACGAGGAGCTCTCCTACGTGGTGGATTCGACCGCATCACCGGCGGCGACACTCCTGCCGTTCAATGTCTGGCCCCTCTACGTGGGCGGCATCGTTGCGGGATCGGTCCCCTTCATTGCCAACGAAGAACAGGGGGTCACCTTTTTCTTTCAGGCCATCCCGCTCAATTTTTATGCCATCTTCGCGGTGCTGCTGACCCTGCTGCTGGCCTGGGAAAAACTGCCGTTGATCCCCAGCCGTAAAATGCTCCGGGCGCGGAAGCGGGCGCGTGAAGAGGGGAAACTCGATCGCGACGGCGCCCATCCCCTGTCCGCCACCGAGTTGACCGAGGAGCGTGTGCCGTCCGGCTACACCCCGGGCCTGATCGACTTCGTTTTGCCCATTCTGGTCCTGATCGGCGTCGCGGTGGTGCCGTTTGTTTCGGTGGCCCTGGTCCAGGGGATGAACGAAGCGAGGGTCTATATCAACGAGGCCTTTTTCCTCGCCGTGGCCACCGCCATTCTGATCGCCCTCTTCAAGGGCATGAAGCTCCGTACCGCGATGGACGGGTTCATCAACGGCTGCAAGGGCGTCACCATCGGCGCCATCATCCTGGGGCTCGCCACCACCCTCAACGGGGTGAGCAACGGGCTCGGGGTCGGTTTTTTTGTGGTGGACGCTTTCGGGGATATTCTTCCCGCGGTAATCCTGCCGGCGGGCTTGATGCTGTTGTGCATGATCATCGCTTTTTCCACCGGGACCTCGTTCGGTACCTTTGCGGTGATGTTTCCCATCGCCCTGCCGCTGGCGTACAGCATTCACCCGGAGTCTTTTTACGTGATGGTGTGTTTTTCGGCGGTGATCGGCGGGAGTCTTTTCGGTGACCAGTGTTCGCCCATATCGGACACGACCATCCTGTCCTCCCTGTCGACCGGCTGCGACCTGATGGATCACGTGTACACGCAGATTCCGCTCGCCCTCACCGCGGCCGGGCTCGCCGCGGCCCTTTACACTGTCCTGGTGGTGCTGTTCGTGTGATGGCCCCGGGCTCGATACGGATGGTCCGCGCAAACCGTTGCGGCCTCGCCGGTCGGTCGGTTAACCGGGAACGCTCGCCGGGGGCGTTGGGCCCTATTTCCCGCGTCCGGCTGAGGGGTCGATGAACCTGCGGCCGCCGGCGGT
>PXDC01000347.1 GCA_003565135.1 Verrucomicrobiota bacterium | reverse complement strand
CGCTCCGCCTTTCCTTCCTGCACAAAACCGATGACGGCGTTGATCACCACCACCCCGAGGATCACCCAGGTATCGAGCCAGTGCTGCAGGAGTGCGGTCACGCCCGCCGCCAGGAGCAAAACGTAAATGAGTACGTTGTGAAACTGCAGCAGAAATCTTTTGATCGGGCCCTTGCCCGGAGCCTCCGGCAGGACATTGCGCCCCCATCGCTTGATCCGGTCGCGCACTTCTTCGTCGGTCAATCCCTCCATCCGGGATTCGACCGCATTCAGCACCTCCTCGGCCGGCCGGGCATGCCAGTTCGGCGACCGACGCTCCTCCTGTACGGTCTCGTTCATTCCGCTGTTTATACCCATAATCCGCTATTAGCTCCGTGCGCTCGTTGCCAACAATTGTGTAATTATTGCTAATAGTTCCGCGAAACAGCCCCGTTGCTGTCTACCGCCCGAAAGCCTACCGGATCGCCCCCTTGAGTCAACCGGCCCACCCTCTCCGGTCTCAGGGAGGCTTCATTTCCGCGCCGGCACCGAGCGCCGGGATTCCGAAAAACGAACGTATTCGGTCCCGTCCACCACAAACCGCCGAACCGTCACCTCATATTCCAGCGGCGGTTGCTCCAGCCGCGTTTGCGCCGTGTAGGCCCGTTCCGCGACCGCCAGGGCCCCGGAATCCGGCCCCCCGCGCAAAAGCTCCCGCATCACCCGGCCCTCCATGGAGGCCGGAACCGGCACGTCGAGAAGGTGACACACCGTTGGCGCCAGGTCGATGTTGCCGGTGGGAATGCGACTGGTCAGCCCCTCCTTGATATCCGGACCGGCCGCGACGAGGTGAATATCGATATCGAACGGGCTCGACGTTCCGTGGTTCGCCGGATACCGGGTCTGGGTCGTGTGGCCGGGGAACCCGTATTCATTCATGTCGTCGTTCCAGGCCGCATCAAAGAGAATGTCGGGCGATCGCTCGTGGTCGTAATCCACCGCCACCAGGGAAAGCGTGCCGGGCACGCTTCCGTACGGGTCGCCGGGACGGGCGGGACGGGTAAAAACCGCCCCCACGGTTTCATCCCGCTGCAGCGCCCGGACAATGCGGCGGATGATCTCAGGATCGCTGTCTTCGACATAAACTTTCGGCCGGTCGGTAACCACCAGGTACCGCTCCGGGTCCACCCCGGAAGCTCGCACCGCCGCCGCCGGATCAAGTTCCCGGGTGAGGGTGGAAAAGCCGTGGTCGGATGTCACGAAAATATTGATACGCTCCTCCAGGTCCCGGTCGCGAATCCCCTCGACCAGACGCCCGAACTCCCCGTCCACGTGCCGGACCGCCTCCAGGGTAAGCGGTGCGCCGACCCCCTCCCGGTGGGTGGTGTAGTCGGGGTCGGTGATCCAGAGAATAGTCGCGTCCGGGCGAAACGCATCCAGTCCCGCCAGAAGATAGGCATCGACGGCCCAGCGGTTGACCCCGCGGGCCGGAGGTTCGTCCGGCGGGGAGGGGAGGCCGCCGGTTATTTCGAGCAGTCGTTCCTCGGCCGTCCCGGGTGCGATAAACCCCCTCGCGCTGGCCGAGCCGTGTCCGGCGAGGTGGTGGTTGAGCAGGAGCGCCGTACCGCCCCCGCACGAGCCGGTGACCCACAAGCGCTTTCCCGCCGATTCCATGACCTCGCCCAGAGACACCGCGGTCAACAGGCGACCGCCGGTGATTTCCGCCGCTTTCCGGAGCATGGCCACCGACCCGCTGCTGAACGACTCCGCCGACACTTCCGGGAGGTAGATCGTATTGTGCAGGATCCCGTGCCTCCCCGGCGTGGCGCCGGTGGAGAGGGAGGCGGCGTTGACCCGGGTCACGGTTGGATAAACGGCATGATGGCGTTGGGCGACAACACCGCGTTGCCCGAGTCCGTAAAGGTTCGGCATCAACTCCGGGGTGATGTATTCGGGCCGCAAGCCATCCAGCACCACGACCAGCACCGCATTTCCCGTGTCCGCATCCCGGGGTTCCTCCGCCGGCACTGCCGGAACGGCGCACACCATCGCGATGGGGAGGACCATGCCGCAAACCCTGATCAGGTAAACCATCGCTCAACCCGCGTTAACGTTGACGTATCATGGATAAAGGGACCGCCGGCCGGAAAAATCACCCGCGGGCGCTAGCGCCGGATCGGCAGGATGACAATGGCTCCGAGGAGGCAGGACACGGCGAGGAGCGCAAAAACCGGCGTGGTGCCGTACAAATCGATCACCCAGCCGATCAGCGGGTCGGTCGTCGCGGCCACAAAATAGGCCCACATGTTCATAACCCCGATCGCGGTGGCGGCGCGGTACCGTCCGAGCAGGTCCGGGCAGAGCGCCCAGTAACAGGATTGCGGACCGTAAACGAGGAAGCCGGCGAGGAACAGGAGGATTACCCCGAGCACCATTCGTTCCGGGGGGAGCAGGTAAAAGAGGACCAGCACCACCGCCGCCAGGGTCATGAGCAGGGCGATGGGACGGGAGCGGTTCGAGGCGAACAGTTTGTCCGAAATATAGCCCGTACTCAGCGCGCCCAGCGCCATGCCGATCGGGAGCGCCATACCGATCCAGAATCCAAACTGCTGTTCCTGGTAGGCGGGCCCCAGCAGGTGCGTGGGCAGCCAGACGATAAGCCCGTAACGCGCCAGGCTCTCGAACCCGATGGACAACGTGGCCAACAGGAATCGCCAGTTCCTCACCACCTGCCCGTAACGCTGCAGCGAGGTTTCCACGCCTCCGGATACGGCGGGTTTATCCTCCTCCCGGTCTTCCGGGATCGGCGGGAACCCTTTATCTTCCGGTTTGTTGCGGGCGACGATGTAGAAAATTATAGCCCCGCCCGCCAGCAGGATCACCGGCAGTTGGAAAAAGGCCCGCCACGAAAGGATCCCCGTCCGGACGACCTCCGTCAGTGCGGAAACATCGTTCACCAGGCCCCGGACCTGGGCGTCGGTCCATTCCTCCCGGTCGGGCAGGTCGGCCAGCGTCGACCGGAATGCCTCCAGCCGTTCGGGATCGATGACGGGATCGGATGCGGCGTGGTCGGCGATCCGTTCCCCGTCGCGCTCGAAAATCCGGAAGTGCAGTTCACCCGCGGCGTCCTCCGCCACGTAAACGACCCCCGCGGCCTCCTCCGGCATCTCCTCACGGCTCTCGACCTCGATCAACCGGACCTCCAGGTTAGGCGGTTGCACGAGCATATTGATGGCCCCGCAGATGGCGAATACGAGGACCCCCGAACAGCCCGCCGCAAACACGTAAAATCCAAACGCTTTGCCGCGTTCCGAGTGATGCCACCAGTTGGACAGCATGCGGCTGCCGGGGGCCCATCCCATGGACTGCGCGTACCCGTTGGCCGCCCACGGCACGAGCAGGGAGGTAAACGAGGTGGCGAACCCGGTGATCCAGTTGAAAACGGCCGAAAACAGTCCGCCCATGGCCATCATCTTCCGGCCGCCGAATTTATCCCCCAGGTTGCCGTTGATAAACTGGCCGATCCCGTAGCAGAGCAGGAGGACCATGCTGAATATTCCGAGCTGCCGGTAGGTCAGCCCGAGGTCGGCCTCGATATAGGTGAAGGCCCACCCGTAGTTATGGCGTCCTAGGTAGTAAAAGAGGTAACAAAACATCAGCGCCAGCAGCATGCCCCACTGGGCGCGGCGGAATGATTTCGGTGTCGAAGCGGAGGAGGGTTTGTGGCGGGGATCGGATGGGTCCATAGGAGGTGGTCGTGGTTAGCCCGAAAGCCTCACCGAAACGAGGCGAACGGAGGCAGGGTGGTAAACGGTGATGGGATACGCTCGGGGCGCGGAACGGTTCGTTGCCGGGCGGCGAAAGGAATCGCTATTCGGTGGCGCGGGCCCCCGGGATCACAGGTTGGACCCACGCTTTTTCTTTCTCACCTTCGGAGTAGTAATCCTCCTTGTCTTTGGAGGATATTACCCGCGCCCGGACATAAAGTTCATCGCCCCGAAACGTATACGCCGGATTCGTCCCTTCGACGGTGGCGAGCACCACACCGATATCGTCGCTGTAACGACGGGTCACTTCCAGTTCCTCGCCGTCTTCGCCCAGGACCGGCTCGCTCTCCGGGTCGTAACCCCGGCGGGTACCGACGAATTCGGTTGTGTAGGTGACGCCGTCTTCCGGCTCGATCTCGATCGAGAGGGTATCCCCGCCGGCCGCGACACGGCTCAAGGTCACTCCGCTGCTGGAATAGAAATCCCCGCTCTCCAGGGCCGCGATCAGGTTCTCGGGAGTGAGGAATTTCGACCGCACCATGACCCAGCCCCTTCCGGGCCGGGATACGTCGGACGTGCTGTCCTCGTAGTTGTGGGAATCGTCCACGGCGAGCCCGTAAACCACGCCCAGGTCCATTTCCCCGATGCGCCGGGTCAGCACAATATCCCACATCCGCTCCAGGCCCTTATGGGTATCATCGCCGTAGTTGCGGGAGTTCCGATGGCCGTTGTAAACCTCGAAGAAACGGAGATCCTCGACCGGCGCCATATCTTCGGCGGTCACACGCCAGCGCCAGTTCGGATGGTTGAGGTGCGGAAACATGGGTTGGCCGGTTTCCTCCCGTTGCCGCATGACGGCCGCCACGTTGTTCTCGATGGTCTCCCGCACACTGTCGCCGCCCTGGGTTGGAATAAAATCCACCAGGTTCGTGGCATTGACGTGGATAAAATCCGTGATCTCCTCGGCTTCGATCATGAGGAAACGCCCCGGTTCCTCAAACAGGGTACGGAATTCGTTGAGGGGTTTGAGGCGGACCAGTTCCTGGCCCAACTCCATATGCTCTTCCGGCGGACGCCGTCCGCCGGACCCGCCGCCGGGAGGGATCCGATCGAGCTCGGCATAAAACGTCTCGTCCACCACGCGGGTCTCCACCCAGTCGTCACCGAATCGCTCGCGGTAGAGCTGCAGGGCCTCCGCCCCGGTTCCCCGGGTAAAGCGGTGTTCCGTCGGATGAATCCACTTGGTTCCCCGTGAGATCACGTTGTGATCCGACAGGGCGAGGAAATGGTAACCGTTCTCCTTGTACCAATCCGCCACCACTTCCGGATAGTGGTCGCCGTCGCTCCAGAGGGTGTGGGTGTGCAGGTTACCCTTCCACCAGTAATAGCCGTCGGCATCGGCCTCGGGCGGTTCGTAACTTCCGGCATCGCGCGAATAAGGGTAGGCGGCGGACGCGGCCAGAAAAAGAACCGCTATGGCGGCGACGGCGGTGCGCCCGGCGGCGGGCCCGGCGGCGGGCCGGGTTTTCATCATCGGGAAACAAGCGAGCAGTGCATTCATGGTCGATTTTTCAAGTTTAAGTGAAAGCCCCCCGGGGAGCCGTGTCCTTTTCGGTTCGGAATCGCCGGTCCAGTTTCCATCGAACGGTGTCGAGGGAATCACCGGCACAAAGCCTGGTCAGGGGGCGCAACCCATCGATAAAAACAACGTCCCCGGGAACCTTGCCGACGGGGCTGCGTTCGATCGCGGCATGGCGCAACCAAACCGGGAGGATACCCGCCCCCCGCGCGCCGCAAACATCATCGGTCCAATCATCACCCACAAACACCGCTTCGCCGGGGGCGGTCTGCAGTTGTGAGAGCACCTTGCGGAAGCCGGCCGGATCGGGTTTCAGCGGCACCTCGTTCCGGCCGCACACGATCACACTCCCGAAGAGCGCCATCAACGGGCGAAACCGCTCGTTGTGGAATTCGCTTTCCTCCAGAGTCGAGGCGTTCGTCAGGAGTCCGAGCCGAAAGGTTTCGCTCAGCTCGCCCAGGACCGGAACGGTTTCCGGAAGCAGCTCCGTCCGGGCGTCAACCCGCTCCCAATAGCCCTTCTCCCAGAGGGCGAGCTCGTTGTCGCCCGGTTCGGCGTTATGGGTGGCACAGACCTGGATCCATTGCCTCACCTTGTGGGCCGGTGAGTTGCCTCCCACCTCGGTTCGGAGCCGCCGGTACAAAGCGACAAAGTCATCCCAAGACGAAAGCCCCAACCAATCGAACAACGACCGCTGCACCCAATGCTCGGCGGAGCGAAACCCGTCGGCCGAGTTCACGAGCGTCTGATCGAAGTCGAAAAGCACCGCCTTAAGCATGGGATCTCGGGGTTAGGCCCACGGCCGCCGACGATCCGCAAGCGGGCCGGGCCGGTTCCGCCGGCCGCCTGTCGCATTCGTTGTTCATCGCCGTGATTTTTTCGGGGGGGACCGTGCTAATCGGAGGTGTTGCTTAACGCCGAAGGGCCGCGATCGGCTGTCTCAATCCCGTCCCCACTTCTTAAGGTACTCGCCGAAAATCTCCTCCTCGGAGGGGATTTTTTCCGGGATCGGGGTCGTCATGATCGTGTAGTTGAGGAAATGGCGCCAGTCGATATTTTCGGAGGTCATATTGCCGGCCCAGGTTCCGCACCCGAGGCTGTCGGTGGTCGGCATGCCGCTCCCCCAGCCACCGCTGTTGGCGGCGGTGTGGCCCATGTTGCAGACCACCCGCCCGACATTGGTCTTGAGGGCAAGCTCCATCCGGCGGTCCTCTTTGAGGCTGTGGATCGAAACGGAGTGACCCTCGCCGGAAAACCGGAGGATTTCACCGACACGATCGACCATCTCGCTGAAGTCGGTCCACTTCCAAACAGTCATTACCGGGGAGATCTTTTCACCGGAAAAGCGGTCCTCCGGCCCGGGCTTGATCCCTGTCACCATGATAACCCGGGTCCCCTCCGGTACCTCGATACCGGCTCGCTCGGCGATGAACGAGGCGGGTTTGGCGACGACCTCGCGGTTGAGGGTTTTCCCATCGGGCCAGTAGTACTTCCGCAAAAGCTCGCGCTCATGCTCATCGCACAGGTAGCGCCCTTCGGCGCGCAGGGCGTCGAGCATTTCGTCGTAAATGTCCGCTTGGAGGGCGACGGCGTTTTCCGAGGAACAGGAAGCGGCATTATTGGCGGTCTTGCTCTTGACGATCTTGGCCGCGGTGGCTTTGAGGTCGACCGTGGAGTCAACAATGGACACCACGTTCCCGGCCCCGACGGTATGGGCCGGTTTACCCGCTTCGTAAACCACCCGCACCAGGGCGGCTCCGCCGGTAGCGATGGCAAAATCACAACGGCTCATCAGTTCCCGGGTCTTGGCGTGGGAGGTCTCGGCGATACACTGAAGCAGATCCTCGGGCGCCCCGACCTTGCGCAGGGCTTTGCGTCCCAGTTCCACCGTCAGGGCGGTGCTCCCCTGGGTACGCGGGTGGGGCGAAACGATCATGGCGTTGCGCGTCTTGAGCGTACTGAGCCCCAGGCAGCACACGGTGGACTCGGGATTGGTGCAAGGCACGACGTTCGCGATGACACCCATCGGCTTGGCAAAAACCTTCAGGCCTTTCTCCGGGTCGTCCCGCACCAGGCCGCAGGTTCGGGCGCCGACCTGATCGCGCAACGTGCCGACGGTCTTGGTGAAAACCTTGGCCACCTTGTGTTCGTAAACCCCGATACCGGACTCGTCCACGGCCTGCCGGGCCAATTTTTGCCGATTCTCCTCCTTCTGCCACTCCCATCCGGCGGCGAGCACCATCTCGTCGACCTTTTCCTGCGGCCAATCCTTGATGATCTCAAAGGCGGCGCGCGCCTTTCGATACATTTCCTCGAGTTCCTCCGCGGCATCCCCGGACACCGCCTGTTGGTTGTTTTCGGTTTTTTCAGGCATGGGTCAATGTCTCTTGCGGGGGTTCTTGGGGTCCTCGATTTCCTCCACGATGGCGAAACCGCTGGCCGGGATTCCCTTGCGACGCTCCAGTTCCTCTTTCCACTCCTCCAGGGAGTGCGTCTGGGCGGGCACGGCATATTGGTCCCGCTCCGCCAGCGGCGGGACCGGCCGGTCCTCCGGACCGTCGTACGACTCTTTCGGAGTCAGGACCTCACCCAGGCGCGAGGTGCCTTCGCGTTCGACTTCCTCCATGTAGTGGGCGCCCGCGCCGAAGGAACGGGTCACGGCAATGATCGTCCAGGTGGCCTCGGGGGTGAAATCCATATCCGCCATGACCGCCCCGGTGGCGCCGAGCATGTCGATGTCCACCGGGGAAGAACCGGCGGCCTGGGCCGCCTTGACCACTTCCCGCATGAACGCCACGTGCTCCCCGGCAACCCCGAGTTTCTCCGCCCGGGCGATCAAGCGCTTGGCGGCGGGATCCTTGAGCATGAGATCGGAAACCCCCAGCGCTTCGTCCTCGCCGTAATGGCGCACCAGTTCGGCCGCCATCTCGGAAAGAGGCCGGTCCTCCTTCTTCGCCCGGGCGAGGTACGACGTCAGCCGGTTCCCGAAAGCCGCGTAGGCTCCGTAGGCGTGCCCGAAGGCGAGAATGGACGCCCCGCAGGCCTGGGTCAGGAAGGTCTTGGACCGCGCCACCAGGCGGGAGAGGGTGGCCGGCATGGAGAGGCCGTCCTCCAGTGCGAGGATGAGGATGTAGTTGAGCATCTTCTCCTCTTCCTCGGTCGGAATCCTGGCCTGGAAATCGACAAAGAGCATGTCGACCACACCGTAACCCTCCTCGACCAGCTCGGTGGTATCGAACCCGCGGGCGACAATCCGGTGAATGTTCTTGTAGGCGACCTCGGAAACCCACTGAAACGGCGGTCGTTTCCCGTCGAGCGGCACGGTCCCGTGCTCGCGATTCATATAGTCGTACGGCAGCCGGGGATCGTCCAGATTCCCGATCTTCTTTTTGTCCCCGTTCTCGTTCAGATTATCCATTTCTTGTACTCTCCGGATTCCTTCTGTTTTTTGGCGTAAGCCTGACGTTCCTCCTGCCTGGGCACCCGCCGGTCCTCGGGACCGACGTATTTGATCATGGAAAGGTCCAGCATCTGCACCATGGGTTCGTTCCGCGAAGCGGCCCAGGCGCGTCCTTTTTTGACCGTGAAAACGGCGTGGGCCGCGCAGCTGTACCCGCGCACCACGCTGCCGATACACCAGGCGGCGTTGGGCGCGAAGCCGAT
>PXDC01000221.1 GCA_003565135.1 Verrucomicrobiota bacterium | reverse complement strand
GGGCCCTGCACCCAATCGCGCATCCGGAACCCGAAGATCCGGACGTCCCCCGGGGAACCGGAAGCCAAGGGCGCAGCGCGCACGGCGACGCCGCCCGCCTCCGAACCGGCACCCGCCAATTCGTAAGCCCGCCCGTCGAGGGTCACGCCGCCGGACAGGATCTCGATAAACACCTCATCCTCACCATCCGCGGACAAATCACCGGCCAGAACATAAAACCCCGGCTCCTCGATCACAACGGACTCCGCAATGATTCCGTCCGGCTCGGCAGGTTTGACAAGTGGGTACAGGTCACGGTTTTGATCACCGACCACATAGGGTTCGTCGCAAAAGCCAAAGTCGCCGACCGGGCACGTCTCGCTGAATCCGTCCCCCTCGGGACTTCCCCAGAAGTTGCCGGCGATCACCGAACCTCCGGCAATGTTTCTGCCCACCTTCGGCGCGACGTTCCACTGGTTCACCGGCACTCCCTGCGAAGGCAAAAACGATATTCCGACGTTCCGGGAATTGGAGAGGTAGTTGTCGTAAATCAGGTTTCCACTGTTCTGCACGATTTGAATACCGCTTAATCGATTGCCGGTCACCCGGTTTTCGCGGACAACATTATTTCCGACTCCATCGTGACGCGGCGCCTGGCCCAGATACAGACCGTACGAATATCCCCGGATCGCGTTTCCGGAGAAGACGTTTTCCACGCTGCTGGAAGTCCATATACCGACCCAGATTGCCGTTTCCTCCAGCTCGTTGATCACCGAGGAGTCCTCAATACTGTTTTCATCTGACCCAACCATGTAGATTCCCCGGCTCTCGTTATTGAACAGTTCCATTTCGGAAAAGCGGTTGCGATCCGATCCCCGCAATTCGATTCCGCGTACCCGGTTTGCCTCGACGTCGATCCGGAAAAATGAATTTCCATGGGAAAAGCGGATCTCCATTCCCAACTGGTTGTCGCGCACACTCAGGTCGCGAAACTCCGAGTCCTCCGTCTCCACCAGGAGGAGTCCCTGTCCATTTCCGGCAAGGGTAATGCCTTCCACGGTCATTCCGGTGCTCTCGATAAGCGCCAGGTACCCGGGGGCGTCCACCGTGCCGATGGTTTCCTCTTCGCGGTCGACCAGGTAAAGGATTGGTTTTCCTTCGACTGTGTTGGATTCGTCGATGTCGTGACGGAACTCGGACACCGGTCCGCCGCCGACGTCGAAGTTGAAGGTGTTGTCCGCCAGGACCACATCCCGCATGGCCACCGATTCCGAGCCGGAGATCCGCACCCCGAATTCGCAGCCGGTAACGGTGACCTCCTCCACCTCCGCTCCGTCGACTCCCTCCAGAGAAACCCCGGTCTCCCAACCCGTCACCGCGACATCCCGCAACGCCACGCCCGGGAACCGGGGGCCGCCGCCAGGGACCCGAATTCCATAGGAACCGTCGCCCCCGCCGCCCTGAATCGTATGCCCCTGCCCGTCCAGCAGGACGTCCCCGGAAAGGATCTCGATGAACACCTCGACCT
The DNA here is from genome assembly GCA_003565135.1 of Verrucomicrobiota bacterium. Taxonomy (GTDB): domain Bacteria; phylum Verrucomicrobiota; class Verrucomicrobiia; order Opitutales; family T3Sed10-336; genus PXDC01. Next base: position 7,511 of record PXDC01000221.1, on the reverse strand, counting down.
CCGGGGCTTCGAGGTCGGCGGTTAGGATGTAGTGCCCCGGCTCGTCGATCACGACCGGTCCGTCGATCTCAATCGGCGGCGAGTCCGCTCCGAGCCGGAAAGGACCAAGGACCACAAAACCAACGAGAATTCGATTCAACAGGCTCCTTTTCATTGCGTTTCCCGTATGGGGTTCATCTGACATTTAAGACGAAGGATGCGCACGAATCCTTGGGAAAATCACCCGGAATTGCCATGAAAAATGTGCTCGAATCGAACGAACACGCTCGTCGTCCCCGGATCCGTTCGGCCGAGTTCCGTCCCGGATGAAGCGACGAAAGGCCGGCATCCTGAGGGAGGTGGTTCGCCCCCGGGGATTCATCGTCAGGCCTCGCAGGGTCCCAACGGGACTCCCGGCCGACCGGAGATGGGTGCGCCTACTCGGGAAACGGGCGGTCCCGCAGGAGTGAGGAGCCCTCTTCAAGGAGCTCCATGAGCCAGATTCCCGCGTAGGCGTGGTAGCGGAACGCGCCGATCGAGGGACCGTATACAGTTCTTGGATACTTGTCGGCGACCGCGTTCAGGGAGTAGGACGAGGTGCCGGAACCGGTGGTCCAGAGTCCCTTGACCAATCCGCCGCGGGTGCGGGCGGAGTCCTCGAAATACCGCTGGTAGTACTGGAGCGACAGCCACCGGAGGATGCCGCGACCCTGGTAGTCGAGCTCGTCGTACTCCTTTCCGGTCAGGACGGTCGGGAGAAACTCTTTCAGCTTTTCACGGATGGAGGCGCGCAGGTCCGGATCCTCCAGGGCGTAGTACATCCAGAAGAGAGTCTCGACGTGAAAGTAGCTGACGTCGCGAATGGGAAAATCGCCTTGCACAAAGTACCGCGTGTCCCGTTCGGCCACCTCCCGGAACTCGGGCGAGTCGTCGACCTGGACGAGCGCCCCGAGAAAACTCAACGACACCGGCAGGACCCACCAGCGCCCCCGCTCCTCCCGGCGGATTCCGTCCCAGCGCCCGCCATCGAAGTAATCGCTTCCGAGCAAACCGATCCCGTAAAACCCGGGACGGATGCGGTCGGGGTCCTCCCCAAATGCCGCCTCCAGTTCCGCCGCTTTTTCCTCGTCGACATAAAACGACTGTCGGAACTCGAAGTAGCGCCGGGCGACATCGATGTACTGCTCCCGCCGCGGGTCGTTGATCCAGGTAGCCATCTGGACGAGTCCCAGGCAAATCGAACCGAGGTCGGCGACGAAAATGATGTCGCGGTGCTCGCCGTAGCCCATGGGAAAGGCCCCGTCCTCGCGCTGGCGTTCGACGATCATATCCCCGAACCGGAACGCGGAATCGGTCAGGTCCCGCCAGGTCAACTCGCCCAATTCGGCCCGGGCCGATTCGGACGCCCCGTTTTCCCTCAGGTGGCGGGCGTAGGCGAGGAGAAACCGGGCTCCGTAAATATCGGAGAAAAAGTGATGGCTGTAACGTCCGTCGCGGTGTTCCTCCTGCAGTTCCAGGCAATAACGGGCGACCTGCGCCAGCATCCGGTCGAGATCCACCCGGTCTTCGAGGACATCGACTTTGGTCCCGGCCGCATCGAGAAGGACCGCCTCCCAGGCGAACCCCTTCCCCGGGAACCCCTCCGGCACGTCACCCAGGGAAACCTCCACCTCCCGGGTCGCGCCGGGGGCCACCCGGATCAGCCGGCTTCCGTCCAATCGCCCACCGTCCAGAATCACCCGGACACGCCCGGAGAACGATTCAGCCTGCGGGTTGTGCACGCGGAGGCGCACGCCCAGGGCGTCGTCGTCTCCGGCCCGCGGTGAGAGCGCCGCGGCGCGGACAATCCTCGGACCCGCCAGGTGCCGGAGGGTTTCGCGAAGGAGTGGCTCCGCCTCCCCGCCCTCCCGGTAGGCGTCTTTCGGCAGGCCGAACAGGGCGAGGGAGGAGCCCGCGTAACGTCCCCCGTTGAAGTGCCGCACTTCCGCCACGGTTCCGACGGGCCGCCCGTCCGCATCCCGCGCCTCCAGCAACGGGCGCCGCTGAACGTCGTCGCGATCGAGCACCTCGATCAGTTCGGTCCGTTCCCGGCCGCGCTCGGAAGCCGGCGGCGGCACGCTCCGGAGTTCTCCGGAAACCGCTTGGGAAAACGATGCCAGCCGCTCTCCCCAGGGGGTGGCTTCCACCCGGACGGCGCCGTCCAGCGGACGCGAATCCAGGAAAGGGTCGTCGATCCAGAACGGATGCGCCGCCCCGGCCCGTTCGTGCTGGAGGTGCCAGGGCGAAACGCTCGAGGTCGTCCCTGCGACCCCGGCGGCCGGTTCGAGCAGGGTCACCGGTCCCAGGCTGAAGCTGCCCCCGACCTCCGGCCACAGGATCCAGCGGTTCATGCCGATGGACAGCCGGTCCGCCTCCGCGGGATCGAGGCGATCGACACCGCTCTCGAGATCGTCAGCGGCCGGAAGGAAATTCGCCAGGGGAACCTCGAAGTAACCCCATTCCCGGTCCATTTCCACGAAACTCACCCAGTCCCGCCCCCGGGTGTCGCGGATGGCAAGGTAAAGAATAGTGACATCGAAGTCGCCGCGGGTGTGAAAACCGAGCACCGACCGGTTCTCCCGGCGATGGGATTCCATGGGGATCTCCACCAGAACATTGCCGTCGCCGATCAATTTGGTTTCGACGTGGAGTCCGGTGCTTTCCGTACCCGGAACCTCGATACGGTAAGCGGTAATGACCGGTTCCGGGTTGACGTCCGACGACATGGGTTCGCGAAGGCGGTAGTCGTCGGCCTCGTCAAAATCGAGCAGCGTCACCGGGTTTGCCGCCTCCACCGAGTAATCAAAGGCCCGCGGCTCGAGCACCACCAGGTTGCCACCCTCTCGGCGGTACCTGTCGAGCGCCCGGCGGGCGCCGGCGGGAAACCGGGCGCCGGGCGGGATCACCACCACTCCCGTCGCCGATTCGTCGACCGTCGCCGCGCCGGCGGTGTCCAGGAGGTCCACGCTGTACCCGGCCTCCTCCAGGATCGCTTCGAACCGGGACGGATCGTAGTCCGCCGGCACATACAACGCGGCGCGCCCGGAGTCGGTTGCCTTCGAGATGCCCATTCCCGCCGAAAGCAGGAAGATCAAAATCGTTAATGTTTTTCTCATAGTCATGGTAAACCGGGATTAGTGTTTTTGAAGAACGTTGATTCAATTTATGATTTATTAGACAAGCCGGTACATCCCATTACCTAGCGACCGAAAAGCCCGGCGCTGGCTGAAGCGGCGCGCTACGGGGCCTGACGTTTTCACGTTTCGAAAATTGGTCCGCCACCCTCGCTTCACTCCGTCTTGTGAGATTCGCGCAGCATTTCATGGATAAGGGACTAATTTTCCCGTTCGAAATCCAATTGCCGTTCGATCCAGGCGTAGGCCAGTTGCCGGACGTCGCCGGGAAAATCGTGACCCCGGTCGTGAAAGTGAATACTGAGCTGCGGTTTCCAATAGGGATCGGTGCCGTCGTATTGTTCCTGATAATACGCGTGCACCGTGCGCATCCCCTCCAGGATGTTCGGGTTACCCCGCTCGTAGGGATCGTCCAGGGACCAGTTGTACAGGAGGGGCCGGGGGGCGATCAGCATGAGAAACAGGTTGACGTCCGCCCTCAAGCCCCCGCCGTCCCCGGCGAGAAATTCCCGGAGCTCATCCGCATCCTCCCAAAGTTCGGGCTGGAAATGGACCATGCCGCCGGCGTTGGCCACCACGGCGCTCACCCGGTCGTCCATGGCCGCGAGCATGAGGCTGTCCCAGGAGCCCAGGGAGTGGCCGATCGTGGCAACCCGCTCCGGGTCGACAAAGTCCATCCCGGTGAGAAAATCAAGCGCCCGCTGCAAGTCCCAGACGTTCTTGCCCGCGGTGAGGCGCCACCCCGGCCAGCGTTCGGCCAGCTTTTCCTGGAACGCGCTCATTTGCCGCGAAACGTTCTCGCCGCCGCTCAGCAGGCGTCGTTCCCCGAAGCCGGCCCGGTCGGGGGCGAAGACGATGAACCCGCGCCGGACCAGGTCCAGGGCGTATTGCCGGGCGCGCCGGGCGCGTTCCTCCTGCGCCGAGTCCGGCGGGTCGTCGTACCGGCCGATCACGCGATCCTTTCCAATCAGCGCCGTCGGGTGAGGACACAATACGAGAGGCAGCCGCTCTCCGTCCTCCGGCAGCGGCTTTGGCAGCAGCAGGTAGGCGTAGGCGTGGTCGTCCTCGTGCACCCGGTAACGGAGGTGCCAGCGTTCGTGGTCGCCCTCGTCGTGTTTCTCCAGGATCTCCACGCGGGGATCGACGACGTCCGCGTCCCCGGGACCCGGACCGAACGCGCGCTGCACGCCCTCACGCAGTTCCTCGCGGGAGACGGAGGCGGCCCCCAGGGCGTCGGTGTTTGTTTCCTCCGACGCCGCCACCGCCGTTGCCGGGGTGAGGGCGAGCACCAGGGTTCCCATCCATTTTGTCATTACGTTCGCCAAATCGATTCCCCAGCCCGGCGACCGCTTGAGTCGGCATAGCCCGTCGCGTCTCGATCGAACCATCGGGCGCTGGCTGAAGCGGGGCGCTACGGGGTCTGATGTTTTTGTGGTCCAAAATGGCTTCGTCATCTTCGTTTCACTCCGTTTTGCGATTCCTGCATCATTTCACGAATAAAGGACAAACCCGGCGGAGCCGGTAACAAATCGCAGCGCGCCGCTTCAGCCAGCGCAGTACTGTGGGCGCTGGCTGAAGCGGCGCGCTGCGTGGCGGACACCTTTCGGAATACTTTGGGTATTTCGCGCAAGATTTCACGAACAAGGGACTAAAGAGCCGGTTCCAGGTGACGGTTTTCCTCCGCGGTCGTGGTGCCGCCCCCGATAAAGGCCATCGGAAGCACACAACCCGGAGCGGGGGCATTGCCGTTTTCGATTTTTCCCAGGAGCATGGCCATCAGGCGTTCGCCCATGGTTTCGAGGGGCTGGTGCATCCGCGTCAGCACCCGGCCCCGGGCGCGTTCCACTTCACCGGCGTTTCCGGCCACCACGCTGGTGTCGCCGGGAACGGAACGGCCTTCCGCCAGCAGGACTCCCAGGGCCCCGGCGGCGAGCGAATCGTTGAACGCGTACAGGGCATCGGGGACAAACCCCTCGTCACGCATCATCCTCCCGACCGCCGCCGCGCCGCCCTCCTCCGAAAGCTCCGGGGCCGTCACCACCCGGACCTCGATCCCGCGGCCAACATCGGCGGCGATGCCGGCGAAAACCCCCGCGCACCGCAGCCGCACCGAAACCGAGCGCTGCAGTTCGGGGAAAACCACCAGCGCGATACGCCGCCGGCCGGCCGCTTTCCAGGCCTCCGCCAGGCGCCGGCTGGCATCGAAAAAATCCGGGGAAACGAAGTCGGCGGTGGTCGAGATGGCCGGCGGATTCAGGTTGACCGCGGGCCGGCCGTGCGTTTCGTAGTGCCGCCGCAGCCGATTGCTGAACGCCAGGGGGAACAGGATTATGCCGTCAAGATCCTCCAGCTCGGGGGGAAGCTTTTCCCGGTACCGGTCTTCGTGTCCCCAGATCTCCGGCGGCAGCGGCTGCACGGTGACGGGGCGCGGAGTCCCCAGGATCCCGTGCATGATCCCCCCGTAAATTCTCTTGTAAACGCTGCTCACCGGGGGCGATTTGCGAAAAAGAGCCACGTTGATACCGATGGTCAACGTGCTCTTTTCCCCACCCCGTGACGCAATGAAGAACGTGCCGTTACCGACCTCGGTCCGGATCTTGCCCTCCCTGGCGAGCTTTTGAAATACGTTGCGTACGGTCGCGGGACTGACATCGAGCTGCCTGGACAATTCCCTTACTGTCGGCAGACGCGTTCCGGCCTTCAGGCCGGGACGGTCGAATTCGACTTGCAGGTGGTGCAGTACCCGTTCGGCGGGTCTCGGTTCCTTGGAAAGGGGTTTGGATGAATCGGTCACGCCTACGCCGTCTCGTTCGTGTTCACGTTTCCGGTTGGCGCCAGGCATTCCGGATGTCGTCGATGACCCCGAGTCCGCGGGCGCGCAGGCCCGGCAATGCGACGTCGACCCGTTCGCGGGCCGCCCCGGGATCCCGGTGGATCTGTAAGGCTGTATCCAAAAGCGCCTCGTCACTGGCCGGCCCGTCGATATCGATATACCAATCCCCGAGACCCAACTCGCCCAGCATGGTGCCTTTCCGGCCGTTTTCCATAAACTCGGGGAGGACGCCCGGCGTTCCGATCCCGAGCGCCATGATGACCGAGTGCATTTCCATGCTCACCACCATCTCCGCGCGCCGGTACAGCGAGTACGCCTGCTCGGTCGTCCAGAAATCTTCGATCAGGACACAGTGCTCGCGCACATCCGGAGGGAGCTGCTCGTACACGTACTTTCGCATCCATGGGATTTCGCTTCGTACTTCCGGACAAATGACAACCGGCTTCCCCGTGCGCTCGATCCATTCTTCGATAAAACCGCGAATGGTTGCCATGTGCGCCTGTTCCCGTTCCGCCGAAACCGTTTTGGCAACCAGTCCGCCCTGGCTGTGTCCGCTGCGGGTAAGGACCGCGATGAATTCCCGTTCCCCGAGCCCGTGAGTGCGCTTAAAGGATTCGGCCCACGGTTCATCGAGGCCCTCGACAAAAAACGTGGTATCCGGGCGAAAGCCGGTCCGGCGAAGCTCGATGCCCTTCTGACGCAGGAACTCGATCGAATCGGGATCCCGGCAGTACACGAACTCGGCGTCCTCCAGCAACGGCCGGAGCACGAGACCGGCGGGCCAGTCGATCGCTTCGAAGGAATGGGCGTTGATCCCGTAGGGAATGTCGAGCGCCCGCGCCACCAACAGCGACATCGCGTTTCGCAGCGTATAGGAATAGAAGTTGCGGTGCCCGGAGCGCCCGAAATTGAGCACCATTCCGGAGGTGTACATGACAAAACCCGCATTGCGGAAGGCGTCCGCGGCGGCCTGATTTTCCCTTTCGAGTTCCTCGAAGATTTCCCGCGGAAGGCGGTCGAGGAAGTCCTCGGCGACCGCGGCGGCCGTGGTGGCGTGGAGGGTTCCGTTCTCGAATGCCCGCAAGGTGGAGGCGCCCCAGCGTTGGTGGAACGCGTGCCACGCACTACCGGGCGGGCCGGGCTCGGACGGCGAGGCATTGACCAGATCCACAAACGGGAACGGCAAGGTCGCTTCGAGCCCGGGAAGGTATCCCTCAAGGTATCCGTGCATCCCGGCAAAGGCGGGATCGTCCGCGCGCTGGTAAGTCATCGCAACCACCGGCGACTCGAACCGGCTTTCACGAAGCAGGTTGAAGAATCCCACCGCAATCGCCGTGTCGCCGATATTGCTGCGGGCCGGGACCCCCCAACTGTAGGTGACGAGAAGGTGGGAATCACCGGACGACGACGCGGGCGTACCCTGACCGGCTCCCGCTCCGGGGAACGACACGCCCCAGAGGCAGGCAGCGAACAGCCAGGTGACGGTGTGCCGGGAGAAGCGATTTAGGCGGTCCATAAACAGCATG
>PXDC01000288.1 GCA_003565135.1 Verrucomicrobiota bacterium | reverse complement strand
GCACACCCGATAGGAGTCGAACCTATAACCTCCTGATCCGTAGTCAGGTGCTCTATCCAATTGAGCTACGGGTGCTCGTAAAAAGGGTATAGTGCGGGGGGTGGCGGGGGATTTCAAGGAAATGTTTGAAATTTATGCAAAGAAATGCGCGGACCCGTCGGGACCGCGCATTTTGTCGGAGAAAAAGGGATTCAGGCCGGGTTGGTCTTGGGGAGTTCGGCGGGAATCTCGACGGAGTGGGGGTGGTTTCTTTTGACCTTCTTCAGGCGGGCCCGTCGCCGGATCATCCGGTCGAGCTTATCGACGGCGTTGTCGATCGATTTGTGGATGTCGTGGGTTTCCTCGCTGACCACCATGTCCGGGCCGTTGATTTCGATGATGCCCTTGGCTACGAACGGGCGCTCCTTGTTCTGGTTTTTGTCGCAATCGAGCTCCATTCTCACCCGGACGATTCTCTCCTCGTGTCGAAAAAGCTTGGCGACCTTTTCGCGGACGAATGTTTTCAGGGATTCTGTCAGGTCGATGTGGCGTCCGGAGATGATCAGGTCATTATCGTTCATTTCTATTTTATCCTTTCTAGTTGCAGGTTAAACCAACAGGTTCAGGGATAGTAAATCGACCATGGGGCATTATTTGGAAAAGTTGGCCCGGGAATTTGCGACCGTAGTTGTGACCGGCGGTTCCTCGGGAATAGGTAAAGCATTCATCGAACAGCTTCACAGCCTGAACGGATCGCTCGTATTTTGCAATCTTTCCCGCACCGAACCGCAATTCGACCGGGCGGGTTTGATTTTGCGCCATTATCCCTGCGACCTGGGGGAGCGGGATGGGCCGCAGGCGGGGTTTCGCGCGCTGGCGGACGACCTGCAGCCGGGCCGTATCCTTTTAGTCAACAACAGCGGTTTCGGGGCCTACGGCCCGTTTCCGGAACCGAACCTGGAACATCAGCTGGCCATGATCGATGTCAACGTTCGCGCCCTGACGGCATTGACGGGGCTCTTCCTCCCCCTTCTGCGGGAGCGCGGGGGTGCGGTGGTCCATGTGGCGTCGACGGGCGGGTTTCAGCCGACCCCGTACATGGCGACCTATGGAGCGACCAAGGCCTTTGTGCTGCATTGGGGGCTGGCGCTCGAGCGGGAACTGGCCGGTTCCGGGGTTCAGGTACTGACCTCGTGTCCGGGCCCCACGGCAACGGACTTTTTTTTGCGGGCCGGGTTCAAACAGCGGGTGCTCTCGCCGGCACTTGCTCAGACCCCGGAGCAGGTGGTGCGGGAGACGCTTTCGGCGCTGGCCCGGGGACGGCGGCTGCGGGTCTGTGGGTGGAAAAACCGGATCCTGGCGGCGGTGGGGTCGACGCTGCCCAAGACGTGGGTCACCGCGCTGAGCGCGGCGGTGCTGCGGCGGGTGCGCCTGGCCCAACTGAAACAGAAGTGAGAGCGGCCGGAATATACTCCCCGTCGCCACGTTTTCGGATTTTTTCGTAGTGAGGGGGGTATCCCCCGATTCTCCGGGTCCTGGGATCTCCCGGGATAAACCCGGTCGCCACAACCACGGGATAGCCGCTGTTTTCGAAAAACGTGATGAGTGAGAGTATCGTTTACTGGAAACCGGGGAGGGGACGGCTTCAGGAGTTCGGCGGATCGATTCCGTGGTCGCGGCAGAATTTGGTGAGGTCGGGGGGCAGGGGGGCGGTGAAATCGGCCGTGAATTCGGGAGCGGTGAATCGGAGCCGCCAGGCGTGGAGGGCCTGGCGGGGGAGGAGGAGCTGTTCCGCCAGGGAGGGCGACCAGCCGTTTTCGATAAACGCGAGGTAGAGGCGGTCGTCGGGGCCGTAGATTTTGTCGCCGGCAAGAGGGGTGCCGAGCCAGGCGGCGTGAGCGCGTATCTGGTGTTTCCGGCCGGTCAGGGGCACGATGCGGGCCAGGGTGAAGGCGCCGCTTCCGGTCAGCGGTTCGAACCGGGTGCGGGCGGTCCGGGCGCTGTTGGAGTCGCGGACGGTCTGTTTGACGTAAACCGGGCTGTCCAGGTCGCGGGCCAGTTTCCGGTCAACCAGGACCGGTTCGGCGAGGTCTCCCTGCAGGATGCCGAGGTAGGCCTTGTCGACCTGGCGGTTCTGGAAGGCCATCTGGGTGAGGCGGGCGTATTTCCGGTTTTTGGCCAGGACGACCAGGCCGCTGGTCTCGCGGTCGAGACGGTGCACCAGGTGGAGGGTGTCGAGGCCGAGGTATTCGCGGCAGGCGCCCACGAGGCTGGACCAGGGACCGTTCTTGGAGGGGTGGCAGACGAGGCCTCCCGGTTTGTTGACGACCAGGAGGTGTTCGTCCTCGTGGAGAATCCACCCCCGGAGGGACTCGGGGTCGATCAATGGCGCGTCGCGGCCCTCCGACAATCCCGGTGCTCCCGGGTTGTCGCGGTTCGGACGGACCGGGTTTTCGGTACCGGCAGGTGTGTCCATCGGAAGAGATTGAGGCAAAGGAAGCCGTGAATCAATGCGCTTTTCCGGTTGCCATTCCAATCGGTTCCCGGCCACATTGGCACGCTTATGAATGACGTCAGAGTTCGTTTTGCACCCAGCCCGACCGGTTTTTTCCACATCGGCGGCGCGCGCACGGCCTTGTTCAATTGGCTGTACGCCCGGCACACGGGAGGAACGTTTGTTTTGCGGATCGAGGATACGGACCGGGAACGGAACACCGAGGAGGCCCTGCGGGTGATCCTGGAGGGGATGCGGTGGCTGGGGATGGACTGGGACGAGGGGCCGGAAAAGGGAGGCGCTTACGGACCCTATTTCCAGAGTCAGCGCGCGGAGATCTACCGGGAATACCTGGACAAACTCAAGGCGGTGGACCGGGTTTACGAAAAGGACGGCGCGGTTTATTTCCGGCTCGAGGGGGAGCGTTACACCGCCTACGACGAGTACAAGAAGTGTGAAGTGGAAAAGGTGAGGGCGACCCCGCAGGTAATCGACGATCGGATCCGCGGCCGGGTCGAGCGGGCGGAGGAGCAGGATTTTGTGCTGTTCCGGCGCAACGGCGAGCCGGTATTCCACTTCGTAAACGTGGTGGACGACCTGACCATGGGGATCACCCACGTCATCCGCGGCGAGGATCACCTTTCGAATACCAGCAAGCATTGCGAGTTGTTCAAGGCCTTCGGGGTGGAGCCGCCGGTTTTCGCCCATATACCGCTCATTCTCAAAGGCAGCGGGCCGGGCAAAATGAGCAAGCGGGACAGTGGGTCGCTGGTGGAGGAGTACCAGCGCCGGCGTTTTGTTCCCGAAGCCGTCCGCAATTACCTCTGTCTGCTGGGGTGGTCGCCGAAGGACGACCGCGAGAAGATGGAGATCGACGAGATCATCCGCCTGTTCGATCTCCCCGCCATCAACAGCAACAACGCCCGATTCGACGAGAAAAAGCTCTCGTTCCTCAACGCCGCCTACCTGCGTGAGATGCCGACCGAGCGCTTCATGAAGGAGGCCTGGGATTACCTGGTCGGCGAGCGGGCGTTGACGGAGCGAGGCGTCGATGTCGAAGCATGGGGTGAGGAGGAGCAACGCTACTTTGAAACGGTCATGAGCCTGTGTCAGGAGAAGGTGCGCTCGATCGAGGACCTGCCGGATTTCGTCGCCTATTTCTTTACCGAGGATTATTCCTTTGACGAAAAGGCGGGCAAGAAAGTCCTCAAGAAAGGCGATCCGAAAGCCCGCCTGACGGAGATGCGCGGGGCGCTGGAAAAGCTGGACTCGTTTGCCGAGGACGAGCTGGAAGCGACGGTGGCTGCTCTGGCGGCGGAAAGCGGCGCGGGGACGGGCGAGTACATCCATCCGACCCGCCTGGCGCTTTCCGGCACCAACGTCGGGCCGTCGTTCTACGGGCTTCTCCGGGTGCTGGGCCGGGAGCGGGTTCTGTCGCGGCTGGACCGCTTTCTGAGCCGTTTATCCGCCTGATCAATACCGCAACCCGAAACCGGCCCGCCCGGTGTAGGCGGAGTAATCGTCGGCAAACTCGTGGACCAGGCCGGCTTTGAAGTAGCCGCGGCCGCCCCGGAAGCGAAAAACCAGGTCGCCGCCGAGGCCGTTGTACCGATCGATGGCGGCTTCGCGGCGAAAGCGCGTGTCTTCGCCGTAAAGATCCACAACCCAGCTGCGGCCGAACGGCAGCGAGAGGGTCAACCCGTGTTTAACGATGCGCTGGTCCACATGGGTGTGGATATCGTAGTCGTCGTAGGTGGTATTGCGTCCCCGGTAGGTCCCGTACTGGTTGCCCATGGAGAGGGTGAGGTTCCTGAGCTTGTAGGAGAGGAGGCTGGTTACGGCGTAGTGCTCGACCAGTCCCCCTCCGGCGAAATCGACCGATCCCGACCCCATCATCCCTCCCGAGGGAGTCACCTGCCAATGCCACCGACTGCCTGGGCGGTCGGGGATCAGGTTCAAGGGAATCCCTGCCGTGGCCCCGAGGTGGTAGACCTCGGCGCCTTCCATTCGTACGTAGGACGCGGGCGCGACGAGAGTGACTCCGATGAGATCGGTGAGTCGGGCGCTCAGGGCGAAATGAAGGGAATAGGCCTCGCCCTTGAAGTCGCCGGCCTTGAACCGGGAATAGCCGGGGAAGAATGAGAAACCGAACCGCCCCTGGCCCGACCCACCGGAGAACCGTTCCGTCCGCGTGCGTCCGGGGCGCCGGCCGAACTCCTGGAACGCGGCGTTCGCGGCGCGGGCGGTGGTGCTGTTGGGGTTGCCGTCTGTGACCGCGACGAGCGAGCGCTTGGCCATTTCGTGCTGGAACCGGCCCCATTCCCGCGCGCCTTCATCCTTGATGAAGGCCTCGATCTGATCCTCCACCTCCTGCCGGGTCGCGCCGGTGAAGGTGCGTTCAAACCCCGTGGAGGGAATGCGCAGGGTGACCTCGGTGCCGAGTGTTCCGACGTCCATTTCAATCGCATTCGGAACGCCGGCATAGCTGAGTTCGGCCTCGTACTGCGGCTCGTTTTCCAGGTCCGAGAAGGGTCCCCGTGCCAGGAGAAAATCCTCGACCAGGTCGGGGAGGCTGGAGCCCCCGCCCTGGACGCCGGTATCGGTCTCGATGAGAAACAGGTCGCGGGCCGAAATCGGTGCGGGTGCGGCAAACGTGGCGAGCAGCGCGAACAGAGCGGCCGCGCCGAGAATACGACCCGGTGAAAACAAGGCGGAGGTGTTCAAGCCGAAGCGGGGGTTCAGTTCTTCCGCGGGGTGGCGGTGTTGCCGACTTTTTCCTCTTTGCCCTCGTCGCTCCGGTCGGCCGGGTCGTAGATGTACCCGACTCCGTGGATGGTACGGAAGGGCCCCAGGTCGGAGCCGCCTTTGGTGAGGGCGTCGCGGATCTTGACGATGTACTGGTCGAGCGAACGACTGCGCACGTCGGCGTGCACGCCCCAGACGGCGTGGATAAGGCTCTTGCGGGAAAGAACCACGCTCTGGTTGGAAAACAGGTACTGCAGGATGCCGAGCTCCTTGCGGCCGATGCTTTTGATCTCACCGTTAGGGTACTGGATCTCCAGCCGGTGCGGGTTGACCCGGGCACCGCAGAACTCGAACGGTTCCTCCGCCAGGCTGGCGTTCTTGGTGATCTTGTGGTCCTTCATCGTCTCGGTCCGGCGCAGGACCGCGTTGATGCGGGCGATCAATTCGGGGAAGCTGAACGGTTTGGTTATGTAGTCGTCACCCCCGATTTCGAGGCCCTTTATGATGTTGAGCTCGGAGTGGTTGCCCGTGACAAAGATGGTGGGAACTTCGATATCGCTCTTTTTCAAGCTCTCCATGAGGGAAAAACCGTCCTGGTCGGGGAGGCCGAGATCGAGGAGCAGCAGATTCGCAAAATTCTTCTTGAGGAAGCGCATCGCGGCCGCGGCGTTATTGTAGGTCATGGTCATCATCCCGGCCTCTTCGAGGTTGAGGGATATGAGGTTGGCGAGTTCGGTTTCGTCCTCGACAACGACGATCATTGGCTTGGCTTCTCGGCTCATGGCGTAAATAGATGGGAGGCGGACAGGGAGGGTCGGAAGGACCTGCGGGACGAGTCCCCCGTGCAGCGCCGCTTGTGCTGCTGAATCCCGACAAATAACAGGACTGTGCTTTTGCATAGGGAAGGGACGGCGGAATGTCAAAAAAAAATAAACTTGAACGGGGCGGCGTTTCGCCGTCTGTCTAGGTGGGTGTCCAACAGAAATTCAGCATTACTTATGGTGGGGCTTCCCAAGGGGAGCCTGGAAGAGGCGACGCTGAGGCTTTTCGGCAAGGCCGGCTTCCGGATCAGCCGCGGGTCGCGCTCCTACAAACCCTCGATCGACGACGATGAGCTGGACGGACGTTTTGTCCGGGGCCAGGAGATCAGCCGTTACGTCGAGCACGGGTACTTTGATTGCGGGCTGACCGGCCGGGACTGGATTCTGGAGAACGAATCCGACGTGGTCGAGGTGTGCGATCTACTCTACAACCGGGCTTCGCTGCGGCCTGCGTACTGGGTGCTGGCGGTGCCCGAATCCTCGCCGGTCAAGTCGGTCAAGGACCTCCAGGGCAAGCGTATCGCGACCGAGGTGGTGAACCTGACGCGGAATTTCCTGCGCGAGCAGGGGGTGGAAGCGGAGGTGGAGTTTTCCTGGGGCGCCACCGAGGTCAAGGTCCCGGACCTGGTGGACGCGATCGTCGATTTGACCGAGACCGGCAGTTCGCTGCGCGCCAACAAACTGCGGGTGGTGGAGACGCTGCTGGAAACGAACACCAAATTCATTGCCAACAGGGAAAGCTGGGAGAATCCCGGGAAACGCAAGAAGATCGAAAGCATCGCCCTTCTCCTGAAGGCGGCACTGGAGGCGGAATCCAAGGTGGGGCTCAAGCTCAACGCCCCCGCGGATCGGCTGGAAACCATCCTCTCCGAGCTCCCGTCGCTGCGCAATCCCACGGTTTCGCCGCTCAGTTCGGACGGTTGGGTGGCGGTGGAAACCATCGTGGACGAGACGGTGGTGCGCACGATCATCCCCCGGTTGAAGGAAAACGGGGCGGAGGGCATCATCGAATACCCGCTCAACAAGGTGGTCCGTTGACCGGCCGGCGGGCCGCCTGAGGGCGGCTCGAAGGGAATTCGGTTGCTACGGATGGTCGAATTCACCGGATTGTAACACGGTGCCGCCGCCGGTTGTGGTAAAGTGGGGGCGGTCACGGTTAGGTTGACCGACACTGACCAGGAATGAAGATGAACCGTGAGTTCAAGGTGCTCGTTGCGGACGACGAAGCGGACGTAACCGAATTGGTGAGTTACCATTTGAAGGCCAACGGGTACCGGGTGGAGGCGGTGAACGATCCGAACCTGGTCCTGGAGCGGGCGCGGCAGATGCTGCCGGATGTGGTGATCCTCGATGTGATGATGCCGGACCTCAGCGGGGTGCAGATCTGCCGGCTTTTTCGGGCCGACCGCGGGCTCCGGGACGTGCCGGTCATTTTCCTGACCGCGAGGGCCGAGGAAGGCGACCGGGTGGCGGGACTGGAGGCGGGCGCCGACGATTACGTCTGCAAGCCCTTCAGCCCGCGTGAGCTGATGCTGCGGGTCCAGGGGTTTCTGCGCCGCCAGGGGAAGGTTCCGGGGGCTTCGACGCGCCGGTGGGAGGCCGGGGCTATCGTGGTCGACGCCGATGTTCATGAAGTGACGGTGGCGGGGAAACCGGTCGAACTGACCGCGACCGAGTTCCGCCTTCTCGGGCTGCTGGTGGAGCGAAAAGGCCGGGTGCAGAGCCGGGAACAACTGCTGGCCAGTGTGTGGAACTACGACGAGGAAATGGAGACTCGCACCGTCGATACCCACATCCGGCGGATTCGCGAGAAGCTCGGCGCCGAAGCCAACGCGATCGAGACCGTGCGCGGCGTCGGTTACCGGGTGGTGGACCCGGGTTAGGGTTTGTTTTTCGCGCGGATTGCGCTATGAGTCTGATCCGGCATGCCCGATCCAATTATTGTCATTTTGGCCGCAGGCCTCGCCTTGGCCGTCTGGCAGATTTGGGCGCAGGGACGCTTCGTGCGCGATCTTTCCGATTCGATCCGCCGTCGCCAGGCTTTCCTGCAGGATTACACGCCGGGGTTTTGGGACCGTAAGCGGTGGCGGCGATTCCGGGCCGATTTGAATCGTTTGATCGACGACGACAAACGGTTGCGTTCGGACCGGGCGGCCCAGGTGGGGCAACTCCAGGCAACCCTGGAAAATATTCAGGAAGCGGTCCTGATCGTTAACGAGAGCAACGAAATCGTTCTGGCCAACGATTCCTTCCGCAACCGGTTTGCCGGCGGAAGGGAGGTGTTGGGCGAACCGCTGGAACGGGTGTGTCCGGGATCGGCTTTTGTCGCCTACATGGGGGACGTGCGCGAGGGAAGGGGAGAGGTCCGGAGGCAAATCGAGTTCGACCTGGCCGGGGGCGCGATCTGGGCGGAGGCGACGGGTTCGGCCGTTCCGGATTTTGCCGAGGAACCGTCGGAGCTCACGCTCTTTGTGCTGCACGATATAACCCGCCTCAAACACCTGGAGTCGGTGCGCAGGGAATTCGTGGCCAACGTTTCCCACGAACTGCGCACGCCCCTGAGCATGATCAAGGGATACGTCGAGACCCTGGCGGACGGAGACGAATCGGTTTCGCCTGAGGACCGGCGGCGTTTTCTTGCGACCATCCGCAAACACACGGAGCGCTTGAATGCGCTGGTGGAGGACCTCCTCACCCTTTCGCGGCTGGAGGGTCGCCGGCAGCAACTCGATCATGAACCGGTTGCGTTGGGAACCCTGCTACGGGAAATCGTCGCCAGTTACCGGGACGCCGGGGTGGCCCCGGCGGTTCGTTTCGAATTGAACCTGGAGCCGGGGGAGTTGCCGGTCCGCGTCGATGTTCCCCGGATCACACAGGTTTTTGAGAACCTGATCGACAACGCGCTCAAATATGCCTCGCACGATCCGCTGATCGAAATCGGCGCCCGGGCCGAGGCGGGCCGGGTACGGGTGTGGGTGAAGGACGACGGCATCGGCATTCCGGCG
>PXDC01000283.1 GCA_003565135.1 Verrucomicrobiota bacterium | reverse complement strand
GGTGAGACGGGCCACGCTCTCCTCCGGGGAAATGAATTCGAGAAGTTCACCTATGGCCAGCCGGATCTGCTCGGCGCGGACGTAGAGCCATAACCATTCCTGCAGCTCGCGTTCGTCCCCCATGGCGCGAAGTTCCTCCAGCGTGTCGCCGATGGACTTCCTGCGTTTGAGGATTTCCGGCCGGAGCACTTCGTCGAGAATCTCGGGGTGACGGCAGAGCGTCTCGTAAATAAAGCGGGAGCGGTCGAAGAGCAGCGCCAGGACCTGGAAAAACTGGGGGCTGGCGGAACAGGACTGGAAAAATTGGCTCCGGGTGCCGTAGTGTTCGGCGAATGACGAAATGCGCCGGAGCGCGCGGACCGGGGCGGCCAGCCGCGGAAGAAATTCGTCCATCGACGGCATCAGGTTGCAAAAGCGGGAGACCTGTTCCTGGGTGAGGCGCCGGTGGGTTTCACCGCGGACGAAATGACGCAACTCGACGGCGGCTTTTTCCCGGTCCCCGCCGAACCAGTGGGTCAGCTTCTCTTCCACCGGGGCCGGAATTTTGTCATCGCTGAAAAAACGCCACCAGACGTCGAATTCCTCGTCCACTTCGGTGGCGGGAATGATTTCGCTGTAGATGCCCCGGACGTAGGTGCGGTGACGGTCGAGGTTTTTCCGGAACGATGCCCAATCGGCGAAATCGAAGGAACGGGCCAGCACCTCGCGTTCCGGTTCGCCCGGGGGAAGGGAATGGGTCTGCCGTTCCTGGTGCATCTGGAGCCGGTTCTCGATCGATCGCAGGAGCCAGTAGGCCTCGGTGAGGCGGGTGGCATCGTCGTCATCGATGAGCTGGTACCGCGCGAGCTGCTCCAGTCCCTCGACGGTTGAACGGGTCTGCAGGAAAGGATTCCGGCCGGCGTGCAGCAACTGCATGGTCTGCACCACGAACTCGATCTCACGTATCCCGCCGTAACCCGACTTGATGTTCTCATTCAGGTTGTTGGTGCCGACCACCTCTTTTTCCGTCCTCGTCTTCATCGAGGCGATTTCGGTCAAGAGGGTGGGCGGAGCGTAGCGCGGGTAGCGGAAGGAGTGCAGGGTTTCCAAAAGCTCCCCGCCCAGCGCGTGGTCTCCGGCGACCGCCCGTGCCTTGATCAGCGCCATGCGTTCCCAGCTCTGGCCGGCCGCCGCGTAGTAGTGCTCCATCCCGGAAAACGAACGCACCAGGGGGCTCCGGGCGCCCTCCGGTCGGAGGCGCAAGTCCGTCCGGTAAAGGAAGCCGTGTTCGTTCTGTTCCTGCAGCATCGAGGTCAGGGCTTCACCCACCTTGGTAAAAAACTGCACGTTGGTGAACGATCCGGCCTTGCCCTCTTTCACGCAGCGGCCTTCGCCTTCGTAGAAATAAATCAGGTCGACGTCGGAGCAGAAATTGAGCTCGTTGCCGCCCAGCTTGCCGAGGGCGAGGACGCAGAACCGGGCGGGACGGTCGAGATCCTCGTCCCACGGCTCCCCGTAACGTTTGAGCCAACGTTCCCGGGCCAGACGGTAACACTCCCGGATGCAGAGATCGGCCAGGTGACTGAGGTGGCGGACCGAATCGGCGCAGGAACCGATGGCGTTGACTTCCCGGTAGGCGAAACGCAGGGTCATCCGTCGCCGGAAACGCCGCATGGCATCCAGGTATTCCGGGGATTCCGGTTCCGTTTCGGCCGCGAAGGTTCGCCATTCCTCCGCCATTCCCTTGCGGGTGGGGACCCGGTTTTTCCGTTCGTAGGGTAGGGGCTTTTCCAGCCAGGGAACGTAATCGGGGTGGTTGAGGAGCGTGCGGTGGTAGAGGGGGCTGATGTCGAAAAGGCGGGCCAGCCGGTCCTCCGTTTTCGAATCGGGCGCTTCCAGCCCCTCGTCGGCCAGACGGGCTTTTAATTCGGAAATCATCGACTCAGGATGTCTTTAGCCTGGTCGAGGATCTTTTTTTCCTCATCGGTGAGGGAGCCGAATCCATCGGAATTGATTTTGTCGAGGATCCGGTCGACCTCGGCCTGCAGGTCCCGGCGGTTGCTGATATTGACCTGGAATTTCCCGGTTTGCGGGGCGCGCTTGGGTTTCTTCCTGAACCACTGGGGCATCTCGACGCGGGGTTTCTGGCTCCCGAGCTCGGGAAGGCTGCCGTAGATCAGCTTGAAAAAAAGGTAGCCGGCGAGCGCCCCGCCCAGGTGCGCGGAGTGGGCCACGTTGGTGGCTCCGGGGAGTTCGAAAAACAAAAAGCCGATCGCGGTGTACCCCAGCAGGATGTACGCGATGGTCTTGGGGGTGAACGAAACGGGAATGAAAAAGAAACCGATCCGTTGGCTCGGATTCATGCAGATGAAGCAGATGACCACGCCGAAGACGGCACCGGAAGCCCCCACTACCGGGACCCCCCGGGTAAAATTGAACAACAGCCAGACCGTGCCCCCGACCAGGGTCGAGACCAGGTACAGCCACCAGAAAAGTTTGTTCCCGATGACGCCCACCAGGTGGCGCCCGAAGAGGTAGAGAATCAGCATGTTGATGCCGATGTGAACCAGCCAGAACCCCTCCGTGCCGTGGAGGAAGCCGTAGGTCACCAAAGTCCAGACGTACCCGCTGCGAATGCTCTCTCCGGAAAGGGCGAACAGGGTCGACATGACCGGGCTCTTGAACCACGCCTCCGCGATCAACTGCAGGAGAAATACCGCGACCGTCCCGTACAGGATCCAGTGCATCGCCGTCCAGGTGGAAGGACGGCGACCATCCGCACGCATGTAGGGACGATCATAGATCATGATTTAAATACAATAACACCTGGTTTCTCCATGACAAGCGAGCTTTGCCCGCAATGGGCTGATTTTTTCCCGGAAACCGGGAGTTTCCGGTTTGCCTGGAGCGGTGATTTACGTTTGGTTACCCGGCGAAGCTCAAAGGAATACGCGTGAATGAACACACTACAGTCACCTTGATCCCCGGAGACGGGATCGGCCCGGAAATCGCCGAAGCCGTGGTCGGGATTTTTGCCGACGCTTCGGCGCCGATTTCCTGGGAACGGATGGAATTGAGCAGTGCCGGGGTGGCCGAAGGTTCGCCGCTGCTGCCGGATGAATTGGTCGCGTCGGTCCGGAAAAACAAGGTGGCCCTGAAGGGCCCCCTCGCGACCCCCATCGGAAGCGGTCACGTTTCCCTGAACCTGGCCATTCGCAAAGCGTTCAACCTCTACGCGAACGTTCGTCCGGCACGGAGCCTGGCGGGTTTGACGACCCGCTACGACAACGTCGACCTGGTGGTGGTGCGGGAGAATACCGAGGGGGAGTACTCCGGGCTTGAGCACGAGGTCGCCCCGGGGGTGGTGGAGTCGATCAAGGTGATCACACGGACCGCTTCGGAGCGGATCGCGCGTTATGCCTTCGAGTACGCGGTGCGGGAGAATCGCCACAAGGTTTCGGCCGTGCACAAGGCGAATATCATGAAGAAAAGCGACGGCCTGTTCCTGCAGTGTTGCCGGGAGGCCGCCGAGAAGTATCCTGGTATCGAATACGAAGAGCTGATCGTCGACAACTGCTGCATGCAGCTGGTTCGCGACCCGGGCCGGTTTGATGTCATGGTCCTGCCCAATCTCTACGGCGATATTGTCAGCGACCTGACCGCCGGCCTGGTCGGGGGGCTCGGCCTGGCCCCGAGCGGAAATATCGGGGATGACATTTCGGTTTTTGAAAGCGTTCACGGAACGGCGCCGGACATCGCGGGCCAGGGCAAAGCCAATCCCACGGCGTTGCTCCTGAGCGCCTGTATGATGCTCCGCCACATCGGCGAAACGGACCTGGGCAACCGAATCGAGCGCGCCTGTTACGATGTTCTGGCCGAGGGGCGGTTCCGGACCGGCGATCTCGGCGGCACCGCCGGAACGGAGGCGTTTGCCGGGGCGGTCATCGGGAAACTGCAATCGGCATGAAGATCGTCGCCCTCGACGCCGCCACCCTCCGCCTGGAGGACCGGGAACGGGAGCCGCTGCGCCGGTTGCGGGAAACGGCCGCCAACATCGAGGGATTCCTGGCCGGCGATGTGCCGAACAACCGGGTGGGGTCGGTTTCCGCCCGCGCCGGGTCACCAGCCGACCCAGGCGAACCCCAGGGGGACGATCGGGGTGAGGAGCATCAGGCGGGACAGGCAACGGGCGGAGATGCCCGAGAGGGCGTCGCCAAACCAGGCGAGCAGGGAGAGGTTGGTGGCGGCGGCGGCTATGGCGATATAGACGGGGGAGAAGGGTGCGTTGACGCCAAGCGGGGCGAGTCCGATGGCGAGCAGGGCCACGAATCCGTTTACCCAGGTGGCTTTCAGTTCGAGGTGGGGCACCCGCAGTGAAAAGGGTTTTATAGCCTTGGCCCGGGTCTGCCATTCGAAGGTGGACGAGGTCCACAGGGCGAGGATGAGCAGCACCACCAAAAGGACGAGGAGCGTCGCCACGTGAAGGGGCGGAAAAATGCCGTTGCCCAGCAGGAATACGGCCGCGGTACCGCCGGCGAAAAGGGAAAAGGCGATTTCCCGGGGCAGTACGTGCTCCACGGCGCGATGGTAAAATCCGCTGCAGAGGAGGTAGATGAGGGCGAGGCTGCCGAGTGCCGACAACCCGGCCAGTTCGAGCCAGCGGAGCCGGTACACCGCCATGATCAGGATGGAGAGGAACACGAACGGAGCGACGGTCAAAAGCGGCCAGCGTTCGGCCCGGAAGAACTGGATGCGGGGATCGTTCAGGTCCGCCGCGGAGTCCTGGGCGGCCCGTATGCTGCGGCTGATGGCCAGGAACAGCCAGGTCGCCCCGGCGGTGATCAGGAAGTGGGGGGCTTCCAGCGGCGCGTAGAGAGCGCAGGCGAACAGGGCCAGCCAGAGAACGGTGATCGCGGGAGTGTCCAGGGCCAGGAGTGCCGGCCATTGCCACAGGGGAATCTTCTGTGCGGATTTCTTTTCCAAATGGCCTACAAGATGTTTCCGCCCCCGAATCCCTGGCAAGGGGAATCTGGATATTTTTGGCGGACCGGAATCATGTACGGAACCGTCCCCGAAGCCAGGCGTTTACCGGGGTGGAGGGCCGGTGGGCGTTGACGCCAACGTCGGAAACGGGTTCAGGCCACATCGCGGACGCAGCGAAAACCGAGATTGCCGGTGGAGCTGTCGGGCGTGTTGCCGGTGCGGGCGGCGACCCGGTACCGGTTGCAATAGGAGTGGTGGCACAGGTAGGAACCGCCTTTCATCACCCGAAACTCGCCTTTGTCCGGGCCGCGGGGAGGGGGCCCGGTACCTCCGGTGTGAAAATCGGTATGGAAACGGTCGAGACACCATTCCCAGACGTTGCCCGCGACGTTGTAAAGACCGTAGCCGTTGGCCCGGTACGACTTCGCCGGGGCCGTACCCCGGTAGCCGTCCTCGCCCGTATCCTCGAGCGGGAACCGGCCCTGCCAGATGTTGCAGCGGTGTTTTCCCTCCGGTGTGAGCTCGTCGCCCCAGGGATAGATCTTTTGTTCCAGGCCGCCCCGGGCGGCGTACTCCCACTCGGCTTCGGTCGGCAGGCGCTTGCCGGCCCAATGGCAGTAGGCGTTGGCGTCGCTCCAGGAGATGTGCACCGCGGGGTGTTCCAGACGATTCCTGATGTGGGAGCCGGGGCCCTCGGGACGCCGCCAGCAGGCGCCCTCGACCCCCAGCCACCACTCCAGGCCGGGAAGCGGCCGGCAGGGGGCGCGCCGGCGCGTCTTTTCCGGAACGAAAAGGTGGAAGACGTAGGACCAGCCGTACCCTTCCGCTTCCGTCCGGTAACCGGTCGCGTTGACGAATTCCTGGAATCGACGGTTGGTGACGGTGCAGGTGTCGACGTGGAAGGGACCGACCGCGACTTCCCGCACCGGTCCTTCCCCGTCCGCCTGCCACGCTTCGGGGCTGTCCGTGCCCATGAGGAAGCGGCCGCCGGGCAGCAGGACCATGCCGTCGGTCGATCCTTCCCCGGCGAAGGTGATCCCGGGATCCGCGGACGGGGCGTCCGTTCGCCCGGCTGACGGCGTGCAGCAACCCTTTTCCATGGCGATCGTTCGTAAAAGAAATCGGCGGACGGTGCAAGGCCATCCCGGAAATGCCGTTCACGATCGCGAATCCGCACCGGTTTCCGGGCATTCGTTCCGGTACGCCGCCAGCAAGCGCCGAACCGACGCGTCTTCCTCCTCACGGTAAAGCGAAAACGGGTCGAGGACCGGGCGCCCGAGGGCCTCGGCGAAGATCGACTGGTTCGGCGCCTTTCCATCGATGGAACCGCTTTGCTCGTCGAGATTCGATTTAAAGATCCCGGCCGCGCTGACCGGAAGAAAATCCTCGTAGGTGATCGGGGTTGCGTGGGCCACCCCGGCCTCGACCAGGGCGTCTGCCTGTTCCCCGGGCGGCGCGTCCGGGACCTCGACCGGCCGGGCGGTCGAGGGGCGTTTTTCCGGGGCGAGCAGGTGGTAATGAAAATACCCCAGCCCCTGCTTCCGCAGCGCTTCGTGTGTCCAGGCCGGGAAACCCTCGCGAAAGATCCGGTTGAGCAGGCCGGGGTACTCGCGGCGGTAGGTTTTTTCGCCCGCTTTCTGTTGCAACGTTTTGGCCTCGCGGTTGACCTCCGCGATGAGGCGGTCGTAGATCTCCCGGGCTTCCGGGGTTATGGCGCATTCGCGCAGTTCGATTTCGCCGAAGCGGGCGCGGTGCTTGCCGCCGACGGTTTGGCCGTCGTCACCGGGGAAATGGATCTCTTCGTTCAAGGCTTTGAAGGAGGTCTGTTGGAGGAGGATGGGGCAGCCCGCGGGCGGTCCCTGGACCTCCGGTATGGTCTCGATCCCCATGGACTCCATGGTCCGGTGAACCCGGTGGATATCCAGCACTCTCGGTGTCAGGTGGTTTATGTGGGGACCGCGAAAACAGACGATGTCGGCGAGGAGACTGTTCACCCGGAGCATCCGTTCGTAAAACGGTCGAGAGGTCAGGGCGGTGGTGTGCCAGCGGAAGGTTTCGAGGGCCTCGCAGATAAAGGCATCCGCTTCCTCCGGCGCAAATCCGCCCTGTTTCCGGTGTAACGCCAGCAGTTCGCGCAGGGCGGGGGTGAAGATGTCGCGGCGGGCCAGGGCGGCTTCGGCCTCGTCCCGTATCTCCGGTTCCAACAGGTCCGTTCGCAGGAGCGATGTGAAGACGCGGAACGGGTTCCGGGCGAGTTCCTCCCGGTCGACCGGACGGAAAGCGGTGGAGTGGACCGGAAGGCCGGCCGCGCTCAGGTCGTAATAGCCGACTGGATACATGGCCATGACGGCGAAAACTTCGGCCATGGTGTTAAGCTCGTCGCCCGTGCCGAGGCGGATCGCGCCGTGACGCTCCTGGCTTACCCGGTCGAGATCGCCCAATTCGATTTCCAGGCCGGGGTTTTGTTGCAGGATCTCGTCGTTGATCTTGCGCACGATGTCCAGGAGTTGCCCGTAGAGCGGTACTTCCCGGCGGTACATGTCCGACATCGCGGCGGAGAATTCGGAGCGAATCGCGTGCGGGGGGACCGTGGAGGAGGAAGGCGATCTCATGGTACGGTGCTTCCGGGTCGGAGATTGAAGAACGGGTTCATCACCGGCGTTGGTTCGAAGATTAGCGCGCGGAGGGGGCGCTGTCGAGGGGGGACTGACGGCTCCGGCGGGCCGGTTTGGGCGGTGGCGCGACCGGTGTCGTGAGCCGGATCTCCCGGTGCGCGGGCCGGGCCGTGCCGGAGGCGAATCGGCTTCCCGGCGGTAAAGCCCGTCGGCCGGCGGAGGTCGTTCCCGCCGCCCGAAATCCGCTCCTGCCGAATCAATAACCGAGCGCGAGCCCTTCGCGCCGGGGATCGGCCCCCCCGTAGAGCCAGCCGTCGGGTGTGATCCGGATCATTTGCACCGAGCCGGAGGCGCCGATGTTGTTGACATCGAAACCGCGGGCTTCGAGGGATTCCCGCAGTTCCCGGTCGCGGTAGAGGGGGGATTCCAATTCGACGGGACCGTTCCGGGCGATAATGCGCGGAGCGTTGATTGCGGTTTGCACGTCCATTCCGTGGTCGATGACATTGACCAGGGCGTTCAGAGTCAGGCCGATGATCCGGCTGCCGCCGGGCGAGCCGAGGGCGAGGCGCGGTTCGCCGTCCCTCAGGACAAGGGTGGGCGTCATGCTGGACCTGGGGCGCTTGGCGCCCTCCGTTCCGGCAGCTTCACCGAGAGCCGTGCGCCGGGGTTTCCATCCGCCCTCGGGCGCGTTGGGCACGAGGTTGCCGTCTTCATCGTAGGCTTCGGCCTCGAAGTCGGTGAGTTCGTTATTGAGCAGGAAACCGCGGCCGGGAACGACCATGGCGGAACCGAAGTGTTGTTCGATGGTGGAGGTGACCGACACCACGTTGCGATCGCGGTCGACGATGGAGAAATGGGTGGTGGAGGCCGGCTCCTCAATATCGCTGTCGCGGAAAAACGCCCCCGTGAACCCCGGGGGCGTGCCCGGTTCGATCGGGGTGGCCAGGGCCCGCTCCGGATCGATGAGGCCGGCCCGGGAACGGGCGTACTCCCTGTCCAGGAGTCCCGCCACCGGCACGTCGGCAAAATCGGCGTGGCCCATGTAGCGGTTGCGGTCGGCGAAAGCGAGGTTTTGTGCCTCGGCCATGAGGTGGACCGACTCGGCGCTGCCGTAGGCGGCATCGGCAAACCCGGTCGATTCGAGGATGTTGAGCATGAGACCCAGGGTGGTGCCGCCGCTCGTCGGCATGTTGCCGCCGTAAACGTCGTAACCGCGGTAGCGGACCGATACCGGTTCCCGGTGCACCGGGCGGTAGTTGGCCAGGTCGTCCAGGGTCAGGACTCCGGGCCGGAGCGGGTCGTTGCGAACCGTGTCGACGATGTCTTCGGCGATTTCCCCGCGGTAAAACACGTCGATTCCTTTTTCGGCGATGAGCTCGAAAGTGCCGGCGAGATCCGGGTTGCGGAAGTGATCGCCGGCCTGGAGCGGCGATCCGTCGGGCCGGGAATAGAGGCCGATGGAGGCGGGGTAGTGGGAGAGGCGTTCGCGGTGCCGGGCGAGG
>PXDC01000429.1 GCA_003565135.1 Verrucomicrobiota bacterium | reverse complement strand
GCGGACCGGGTGAACGAAATGATGGAGACTCGGGTGGAGAGCGGAGAGCCGTTTTTCCTCCGCTGGGATCCGAGCGAACCGCATATTCCCAACCGCGTTCCGGAACCTTACGCCTCCCTGTATCCACCGGAGACGATCCCGGAGTGGGCGGGGTTTCGGGAATCCTTTGTGAACAAGCCGTACATTCAGCGTCAGCAGCTTTACACCTGGGGGTTGCAGGATTGGACCTGGGAGGATTGGGCGCCGCTGGTGGCGCGGTACCTGGGCGAAATCTCCCTCCTGGATGCCCAGGTCGGGCGGGTGCTGGATGCGCTGGAACGGATCGGGGCGGCGGCAAACACGTGGGTCGTTTACACCTCCGACCACGGCGACATGTGCGGTTCGCACCGCATGATCGACAAACATTTCATTATGTACGACGACGTCGTGCGCGTGCCCCTGATCCTGCGTCCGCCCGCCGGATACCGCTCAGGGGAAACCTGCGACGCCTTCATCGCCAACGCCGTCGACCTGGCGGCGACGTTTTGCGGGATGGCGGGGGCGGCTGTCCCGGAGACGTTCCAGGGACGGAGCCTGGTACCGTTTTTCCGTGACGGAGGGGACGACCCGGCGCCGAGGACGGATATTTTTTCCGCCTACCACGGGAACCAGTTCGGCCTCTACAGCCAGCGCATGGTCCGCGACCGGCGGTGGAAATACGTCTGGAACGCGGTTGCCGAGGACGAACTTTACGACCTGGATAACGACCCGGGCGAGTTGGTCAACCGGGCCTTCGATCCCACGGCGGCGGGCGAGTTGGCGCGCCTTCGCCGCCGGGTGATCGAATGGATGGAGGAGACCGGGGACCGCCTCCTCAATCCGTGGACCCGGGCCCAATTGGAGGAAGGGCGTGTGGCCGGGCCTACCGCCGGAGGTTGAGGTCAAGGTCACCCGGGTTTTACGGCGGTAATGGTGGCGGAAGCGACGAAGTCCCCGGCCCGACGTCCCGGAAGCCAATCGTTGATGAAGGAGCGGCTTGAATCCTTGATCTCGATGCGGATGTCCCGGAAACCCGTTTCCGCGAGGATGGATTCCAGCTCCGCCACCGGGGAAGCCCCGGCCACGCAGCCGGTGTACGCTTCAATGTCGGCGGCGAGTTCCGAGGGAAGCGGCTGCAGCGCGACGATATCGGAAACCGTCAGTTTGCCGCCGGGCTTGAGCACCCGCAGGGCCTCGGCGAATACCCGTGGTTTGTCGGGAGAGAGATTGATGACACAATTGGAGATAATGAGATCGACCGAGTTGTCGGCCACCGGCAGGTATTCGATTTCGCCCAGCCGGAACTCCACGTTGGGATAATCGCCTTTTGCGGCGTTGGCCCGGGCTCGGGTAACCATTGCCGGCGTCATGTCCACGCCGATGACCCGGCCTTTGGGGCCGGTTTGACGGGCGGCGAGAAAGGAGTCGAAACCGCCGCCGCTGCCGAGGTCCAGAACGGTGGCGCCCGGTGCAATGGCGGCGATCGCGGTGGGATTCCCACAGCCCAGGCCCATTTCGGAACCATCGGGAACGGCGGCCACATCGGAGGGCGTGTAGCCGAGGGTTTCCGGATCGGTGCCGATTTCGCAGCAACGATCGGCGCCGCCGCAGCTTTCGGCATCGCGTTCGGCCAGCGCCGCGTATTGTTCGCGGACCTGTTGGCGCGAGGAGTCTTTTTGTAATGTGTCGGTTGTTTCTTTCATGATTTTGCCTTTCAGCGGATAAGACGATGAATTCGGGAAAAAGATGCAGGCCGGTTAGGGCTTCGGATCTTTACAGGTTTTGAATTCGCATTCGGCCGGTCGACGGGCCCGGGCATCGACAATGGTCCCGTAAGCGTCGGCGGTCACTTCGCAGCAGCGTTCGAAGACTCGGCGCACTTCCTTTCGTCCCCGCTGGACGCGGGATTTTGCCGCCGGCACCGAAAGGCCCGCCCGGGCGGCGTACTCCACCTGGGAGATACCTTCGAATTCAGTGGCGAGAAGGGCGTCGCGGTAGTGCGGCGGAAGCTCGTCCACGACCTGGCGCACGAAGGCGCTCAGGTCGGCGCGCAGGGCCCGGTCTTCGTCGCGGCTGGCTCCGTGGCGTTCCGGTTGCGCGGAATCGGCGTGCAGTCGCTCGTCAAAGAGAACGGTTTCGCGGCTGGTGCGGAAATAATCGTTCACACGGTTGCGGGCGATGCGAAAAATCCAGGCGTCCATTTTCGAAGGCTGGCGGAGGCCGGTCCTGGCGACGGCGGCTTTCAGCAGGATGTCCTGGGTCAGGTCTTCGGCCACGGCATCGTTTTTTACCCGGGATCGAACGAACCGGAGGATGCTTTGGCGCAACGAGCGGTTTAGCGGCGTACCGGGCGTATCGGTCAGCGGTTTCATGGGTCGGTTCGTTGCTGGTTGCATCAGGGTAAGACGTCCGGTTACGGGCAAAGGATGCAGGAATTCTCAATAAAAAACCTTGTCTGCGACGATCCGAGATCACCGCTTCGACGGTCGCCGGCGACGTTGAGGTTCCCGCCAGTGCCGGGCCGAAGTGGATTTGACATGGGATGACGACGGGTTGCGGGATGGGTCTTATACGGGCGCCTTTTCCCGTGCCTTGCGGGTCGAGCCCCGGAGGTGGAGCGTGGGATCGAAAAGAATGGTGCGCTCGACCGGCCGGCCGTCGATCAGGTCGATCAGGCGGGCGAACGCCTCCTGCCCGAAAGCGGAGAAGTCGAGATCCATCAGGTCGTAGGGGAACGCCTTTCGCGGCATGAGGGTGGAACTGGCACAAGCGATTACGGAGACATCGGAGGGCACGCGGCAGCGGGCTTCGGCCAAAACCGGACGAAGATTCAGGAGGCAGGCGACATTGGGGGAGAAGAGCGCGGCCGGACGGGCCGACCGGTCTTTGAAGAGGGCGACCAGTTTTCGGTGCGCGGCTCCCTGCGACGGCCGGCCGGGAAGGCTGAGTTTTTGCAGTTCGAGGGTTTTGTTCTCTCGCACCGCCATTTCGAAACCCTCGAAACGCTCCGCGATAAAGCGGCTTTCCGGCCGGGTGGAGAGGAATGCGAGGCGCCGATGCCCGTGGTCCGCCAGGATGCGCGCCGCATCGTATCCGGTCCCCACGTTGTTGACACAAATGGAGGGAATCTCCGTGTCGGACGAAGGTTCGAAAACGGAAATGACGGGGATGGTTCGGGCGATCCGCTTCAATGGCATGTAGTGAAGGCTCGGCGCGTAGCCGCGCCGAAAGACCGCGACGCCATCCGGAGCCTGAAGTTCGAGCGAGGCGGCGATCTCGTCGCGGGAGACCCGGGTGCCGTTGTTGAGGAAAAAAAGGATCTCGAGATTCCGGCGGGTGGCCTCTTCAAAGAATGCGCGGGCGCACAGCAGGGACGAGGAAACGACCGTGGGCACCTGGGTGCCCGGTTGTTGCGGCCTGCCCGCGATGCCATCGAACACCACCGCAACCCTACGGCGTTCCCGATGGGCGGCCAGGAGACCGAAACGTTTCGATTCCCAGGTCAGCGGGGGCGGGAGCGAGCCCGCCTGAGTATTATGAAGATCCAGCAGGGCCCGTCGACGTGCGCCGGGGGCGATCCGGTAGCCGCTGCGGGGTCGAACCTCCAGCAAATTGTCCGCCACCAGGGCCGCGAGACTTCGTTTTGCGGTCGTCTCCGAAACCTTCCAGAGGCGGCAGATCTTGCGATTGGGAAGGAATCGGCGGCCCTCGGCGTAAAAGCCGCTGGCGATCTCCAGGAGAAGGGAACGACGGAGTTGCTCGTTGAGAAACGGTTTCATGCCGGAATAACTTAGGAAGAAAAGATACACAGTTTTTGCCTGTCGTCGAGATCGCCGGCATTGAGTTGCCTTGCGCGAGTGGTTAGGGCTATTGGGGAAATGCCTCTTTCGGTGCAACTACGGAATCCCCGTCCGCGGACGGAAACAACAAGGTCCGGCCTATCGCGGGTGCGGGCCGGTCTGGTGGTGAGCCTTCTGTTCGTCTTTTTCCTGGGCGCCGCCCCGGTGGTCCGCAGCGAGGTCCTCTTTCAGGACGGCTTTGACTCGGTCACCACCGGTTCGCCGCCGGCGGTGCCGCCGTGGTCGGGGATATTGGATGGCGCCGGACGCGGTCAGGTGCTGGTGGTGGCGGATGCCGACGACGTGTTCGGGGCCGGCCCGGGTTCCCCGATGCTGGAGCTTCGCGCCGATGGCCAGGACAATCCAATGGCGCTGCGGGCGTTGCATGTTTTTTCCGGGGCTCAGGTCTCCGGGGTGGTCACCTTTTCCTTCCTGCTGGTGGAGCCGGAGGACGAAGGTTTCCCGGACTGGGTCGACCTTTACGTATACGCGGGGCCGACGACGAACGACCGGGCGCAGCGGATTATGATCGGCCGCGGCGGTATCAGTCACGCGGGCCTGCCGGGGCACGACGGCGGCGCGACGTACGCGCGCGGCGGGCCGGTCCGGGTGGAGATCGTGGTCAACAATGGCGACGATCCCGTCGATTATGCCGACGGGAGTACGGTCGCCCCGGGGACCTTCGACATCTGGATCGACGGCGTGCTCCGCGATGCCGGCATTTCGCGCGACAACCAGGTTCGCGGCGGCATAACGGGATTCGATTTCATCGTCGGGTCGGTGCGGCGTCACCTTTTGTGGATTCAGGACTTCCAGGTGCTGCGCGGCGCCCGGATTGGCGAGCCGTTTGAACCGCCTCCACCGGGGATTTACTACGCGTCGACACCGTCGGAAATTCAGGCGATCATGCGCGATCACGCGGGTCCGGGGGATACGGTGGTCATGCGCAACGGGATCTGGAACAGCGCCACCGTAACCTTTGAAGGCGACGGAACGGAGGCGGCACCCATCACCCTGCGGGCGGAAACGCCCGGAGAAGTGATCCTCACCGGCCAGTCGCGGCTCCGGATCGGCGGGAGTCACCTGGTCGCGGACGGGCTCCTGTTTACGGAGGGCCACCTCACCAGCGGGTCGGTGGTCGAATTCCGGACTTCGGGTCGCGGCCATGCCACCGACAGCCGCCTCACCAACACGGGATTCGTCCGCTACAATTCGCCCGACCGCACGCACAACTACAAGTGGGTCTCGCTCTTCGGGCGTCGGAACCGGGTGGATCACTGCCGATTTGTCGGGATGGATCACGTCGGCCAGGCGGTGACGGTCTGGATCGATTCCGAGCCGAACCACCACCGGATCGATCATAATTTTTTCGGTCCGCGCCCGCCGCTGGGGATGAACGGCGGCGAAATGATGCGTATCGGCGACAGCGGCACGTCGATGTACAATTCCCGGACGGTTGTGGAGTATAATCTGTTCTTCGAATGCGACGGTGAGGGGGAGATTATCAGCAGCAAGTCGAACGAAAACGTATTCCGTCACAACACCTTCATCCGCAGCGCCGGCGCCCTGACGCTGCGCCACGGAAAACGGAACCGCGTCGAGGGAAATTGGTTTTTCGGCGATAACAAACCGGATACCGGCGGGGTGCGGGCGATTGACGAGGGCCATGTCATTATCAACAACTACTTTCACGCCCTGACCGGCCGGGGTTTCCGGCCGCCGCTCGGTCTCATGAGCGGCAAGCCCGACGCGGCCCTGCACGAGTATTTTCCGGCCCACGACGCGGTGGTGGCGCACAATACGTTCGTCGACTGCGAGCGGCCGGTGATCATCGCCCTGGGTGCGGAGCGGCCGGAACTGACCCTGCCCCCGGAGAACGTGCTCATGGCCAACAACATCATTACCGCCACCGTCGGCCCGACCCTGGAGATCCGGGATCCGGATTCGGAGGTGCACTGGGCCGCGAACCTGGTGTTTGGCGCAACCGTGGGCATACCCCGGGCCGACGGCGTGGAACAGGCGGATCCGATGCTGACGCGGGGGCCGGACGGCATCTGGAGACCGCTGCCCGGCAGTCCGGCCCAGGATGCGGCCGCGGGCATCACCCAGGAGGTTTCCGAAGATATTGAAGGTGTGCCGCGCGGGGAACCGGCGGATATCGGCAGCCATGTCATCGGGACGCAGGGCTCCGGCCCCATGGCTCCGGTCGGTTTCCTGGACGTGGGTCCCGAATGGATGCGGAGCGGCTGGGAGACCTGGGTGGGGACGAACTTCTCCGCGGCGGAAGTGGCCGAAGCAGGACGGGTCGAGCCGGGTGCGGATCCCGATCATACGGGCGTATCGAATTTGCTCCGGTACGCTTTCGGGGCCGGACGTACGGAGACGCCGGACGGTTGGGCGCCGCGCGTGACTGAAACGGAGAACGGGCCGGTGCTCGAATACCGCCGCAATGCGGCCGCCACCGAATTGGAACTCGTGGTGGAGATCTCCAACGACCTCCGGGACTGGAACCCGATCGACACCGCCGCGGCGGAATCATATACCGAGGGCGATGTTATCTTCAAAACCGTAAGCTTGTCAGGGGTCGCGGAGTATAGGAGCCTGTTTGTCAGAATCCGTGTCGTCCGGAGCGAACCCGAACCTTACTGGTAACCAGAATTGATCATGAAAAAACCTAAACTGTTGCTCGCGGTAGAGCAGGATCTATTTCCGGACCTGTTTTCCGAATCGGACTGGAATCGTATCCGGGAACGCTGTGACGTGCTGAATCCGGAACCACCCCCGTCGCCCAATGAGGCGTTTCTCGGTAAATATATAAGTGAGTCGGAAATTGTGGTCTCCTCGTGGAGAACCGCCTGCCTGGACGAAACGGTGTTGTCCGGCGCGGACGGCCTTCGCTTGCTTTGCCATGGTGCCGGATCGGTCAAACCGGTCGTGAGCGAGGCGCTGTGGAAGCGGGGTGTGACGGTTACCAGCGCCGCGTCGGCTATTGCCTATGGCGTTGCCGAATATTGCCTCGGCATGATCCTCACCGGCACCAAGCGTGCATTCTGGCTCGCTCAGGGGACACGTAACGGGGAGTGGCGCGAACATGTCGGGACCTGTTTCGGCGGTGTTTCCGAGATTTTTCGGCAAAAGATCGGCATTATCGGCGCGGGACATGTCGGTCGGCTGCTGATCGGGCTGTTGCGCCATTTTGAATGCGAAATCCTAGTGTACGATCCCTACCTTTCGGCCGGAGACGCGGAGAAACTGGGTGTGAAGCCCGTCGATACGCTCGATGAGATTTTCCGGGAATGTCTGGTGGTGTCGCTTAACGCACCCAGTACGGCGGAAACCGAACGTATGCTCCGGGGACGCCATTTTGCGATGCTTCGACACGGTGCGCTGTTCGTGAATACGGCTCGGGGAAAGATTATCGACGAGGCTGAGATGATCGACGAGTTGCGCAAAGAAAAATTTGTCGCCTGTTTGGACGTGGCCGAAGTGGAGCCGTGTCCGGCGGACCACCCTTTCCGGACGCTGCCGAACGTGGTGCTGACGCCACATGTCGCCGGAGCCGTGGCTCAGAACCGGAAACGCATCGGGGCCTTGGTGACCGAGGAGGTGGAGCGGTATTGCAACGGACGCGAGCCGTGTTTCCCGGTTACGGAAAAACAACTGTCCACGATCGGGTAAACCATGCCGAGCATTGCCAATACAGAGTTGACCTTCGAACGCGAACCGCTTCGGCACCCCTTCGGGTTCAAGGGAGGGGCCCTGACCGAGCTCTGGCAGGTGGTGGCCGGTCTGGAGGGAACTTCGGGCAAGCGGGGGGTCGGTCTCGGGGTACAGAGTGTCCTCTGGTCGGATGCGGCACTGTTCACCGAACGGGCCGAGGGTGCCGGGAATTGCCTGATGTTCCTCATGACCGAGTTCGCCATGCGGGAGGCCCGGGGGAGGCGCTTCGAGTCCCCGCCCCAATTGCTGCACGAGCTCTTCCCGGAGGTGCTCGAATACGGGCGGTCGGTGACCGGCCGGCCGGACCTGCGTGCCACTTTTGCGCTCAACGCGCTGGTCGCGGTGGACTTTGCCGCCTGGCTCCTGTGGGCCCGTGAGAAAGGGGTTACCACATTCGACGAGCTGGTGCCGCCCGCCTGTGCCGCCGCGCTGGGCGGACGGCAGGAGAAGCTGACGAAGATCCCCTTGATCACTTATGGCACGGGGCCGGACGAAGTCAGGCAACTGGTGGAGGAGGGCTGTTTTTTTCTTAAGATTAAGGTAGGTGCGGATCCCGATGGGGACGGCGACCGGGAGAAGATGCTCGACTGGGATTGTGAGCGGCTTTCCGCGCTTCACAACCAGTTGAGTGGGTATGAGTGTCCCTTTACCGAGAACGGAAAAATCGCGTATTACCTCGATGCCAACGGGCGGTATGATTCCAAGGAGCGTCTGCTGGCGCTGATCGACCATGCGAAACGCATCGGCGCCCTGGACCGAATTCACCTGTTGGAGGAGCCGTTTGCCGAGGATTCCGAAGAGGATGTATCGGATATTCCGGTACGTATTGTGGCCGACGAAAGCGCACATACCACGGAAGACGCGATCCGGCGCATGGATCTCGGATACGGGGCCATCGCCCTCAAGCCGATCGCCAAGACGTTGAGCATGAGTCTCGATGTCGCGCGGGCCGCCCACGAGCGCGGAGTGCCCTGTTTCTGCGCGGACCTGACGGTGAATCCCTTGATGGTCGAATGGAACCGTAACGTGGCCGCCCGGCTCAACCCGCTTCCCGGTTTACGGGTGGGTGTGATGGAAACCAACGGCGAGCAAAACTACCGCGACTGGGAAAAAATGCTTTCCTATCATCCTTGCAGCGGCAAGCCCTGGGTCGCCGACGAGGCCGGGCTGTTCCGTTTGAACGATGAATTTTACCGCACGGGAGGCGGCATATTCGACCCGGCCCCGCATTACGAAGGGCTGGTGGGGGGTGGTTCCGGTGATTAAGGATCAATGGGTCGGGTACTGTTTCGGAAAGCCGTGCGGGGCGAAGCCTCAGACCAATTTAGCGCAGGCGTTGTTCAAGGGAAAAGTACGCTGGTAGCGCGTTCTGCTGTTTTGAACCGTATTCGAAAACCCAACTCAACCAAAATGACCTTTCCGGTTTGGTCCTTTATCAGTGAAATGGCTCCGCCATCGTTGTTTCACTCCGTCTGCGCAAAACGCACAAAATATTCCGAGAGGCGCTCCCGTCGTAGCGCGCCGCTT
>PXDC01000060.1 GCA_003565135.1 Verrucomicrobiota bacterium | reverse complement strand
GGCCGGCCGTTCAAATGGTCCCGCAGCGCGTTCTCCAGGTCGTTGACGGTCATCTTGGCGGGCTCCCGCGGATTATCGATGGCGCGGCCGGTGTAGATCAGCTTGCGCTCGTCGTCGAAGACAAAAAAATGCGGGGTCCGCAGCGCGCCGTATTCCCAGGCGACCTCCTGGGTTTCGTCGTGCAGGTAGGTCCATGGAAACCCGTGACGCTTCATGCGCTCCACCATGTGCTCGAAAGAGTCCTCCTCGTAGGTGTGGACGCTGTTCGAGTTGATCGCCACGAACCCGACCCCTTTGGGCCCGAATGCGTCGGCGGTCTTCCGCGTGGTTTCGTCCGAATTTTTGACGTAGGGGCAGTGGTTACAGGTAAAGAAAACCACCAGCACCGGGTGTTCGTCGAAATCGGCCAGCCGGTAAGTTCCCCCATCGGTGGCAGGCAGCGAAAAATCCGGGGCGGGGTCCCCGATCCTCAGCGTAAACGGCTTTCTGTTTTCTTCGGCACTCATGGATAAAGCTTACCGTAACCACCTGCCCGGTAAAGGCAAATTTCGGCATGCATCGGGGCAGTCAGGCGGGCAAAGCCCAGAAAAAACCGGCGATAATGCCGCAGGAAATGGAGAATTTGAGGACAAAAGCGGCGATTCCCCCCACCAACGTTCCGACTCCCGCCCGGCGGGCCCGGCGCCAGTTGCGGTCCTTGATGAGCTCCACCAGGACGGCGCCGGCGATGGGACCGAGGATCAGGCCCGGCAGGTTGAAAAAAGCCAGGCCGAGCACGCCGCCGACGAGCGCACCCGCCGCCCCCTGCCAGCTGGCCCCGAAACGCCGGGCTCCCCAGTAGGAACAGGCAAAATCCAGGACCTGCGCCCCCAGGGCCAGCGCGGTCGCCGCCACAAAAAAACCCCAGGATACGGATTGGTCGCCCATGGCGAGTTTGTGCACGAGCACGCCGAACCAGACCACCAGCGTTCCCGGCACGATGGGAAGAAAACTGCCCGCCACGCCGATGAGAAAGATGGCGATGGTCAGGATCAACATGGACGCGGCCAGCATGGCGAGTGTCATTCCGGTGGACGCGCGGTCACGTTCGGCGCCCCCGCCGGTACACCGCGGCATAGACGAGCAGATTGAACCCGAGCAAGGCTCCTCCCAGCACCCACCGGACCGCCGGACCGAGTTCGCCGGGATAGATCAGCGGCAACAGGTAGTGCTCGATAAAACTCCCGTCATACCCGGCCTCACCGGCGGACCGGCGCAGCGACACCTCCAACGGGGTCAGGGGGCACACCCACCCCACCGTGATGATGGCGGCTCCCCAGACAAAACACGGCACATGCACCCAGGCGGCCGCCCGCCACCTCAGGGCCAGGAGACCGCCGAGAATGACAAACAGGATGAAAGCGAAATGCACCGCCATCACCAGGTCCGCCAGAATCCTATACGCCATTATTCCTTCATCGTGCCCGGTTCGTCCCCGATGTAAACGGCAGAATGTGGCCCGGGGACCGGACAGCCCCCCATGCGCCCGCCGCCGGATTCCGGCCGGCGCAATTTGGATTTGCCACCACCCTTCCCGAATGCCGGAATCGGGAGCGAATCCCACACCTATTTACCCATGGCCAAAGAAAAAAAACACCAGCCGCGGATGAGTTTCACCCAGAATGTCGACCGCATGTTCGACTGCGCCGCGGAGATCCTCGAGCTCGACCCGGGAATGGCGGAGATGATCCGCCAGTGCAACGCGATCTACCAGGTGCGCTTCTCGGTGGAGCTGAAGGGGAAATTGCGGGCCTTCGTGGGTTGGCGCGCGCTGCACAGCGAGCACCGTCTGCCGGCCAAAGGCGGCATACGCTACTCCGAGGCGGCGGACCTGGACGAAGTCGAGGCGCTCGCCGCCCTGATGTCGTACAAGTGCGCCGTGGTCGACGTGCCCTTCGGCGGATCCAAGGGCGCCCTCTGCATTGATCCGCGTGAATTCGACGAGGAGGATCTGGAGAAAATCACCCGCCGGTTCGCCCGCGAGATGATCAAGAAGAGCTTTATCAACCCCAGCACGAACGTCCCGGGACCGGACATGGGCACCACCGCCCGCGAAATGGGATGGATCAGCGACACCTACCGCACCCTCTGCCCGGACGACATCAACGCGATCGGGGCCGTCACCGGCAAACCGGAAACCCAGGGCGGCATCCGGGGCCGGGTCGAAGCGACCGGCCGGGGCGTGCAGTACGGCATCCGCGAGTTCTTCCGCAACCCCGAGGACGTTTCCCGGGCCGGCCTCTCCGGCGGCCTCGAAGGCAAACGGATCATTATCCAGGGCCTCGGCAACGTCGGCTACCACGCGGGAAAATACCTCACCGAAGAGGATGGCGCCAAAGTGACCGGGATCATCGAACGCGCCGGGGCGCTCCTGGACGAGAAGGGGCTCGACGTCGAAGCGGTGGAACGCTGGAAGCAGGCGAAGGGAACGATCAAGGGTTACCCGGAAGCCCGGTTTATTACGGACGGAAACTCCCTGCTCGAACACGAGTGCGACATTCTTATTCCGGCCGCCATCGAGGGCCAGATCCACAGCGAAAACGCCGCCAAGATCCAGGCGAAGATCGTCGCCGAAGCCGCCAACGGGCCCGTCACCTTTCACGCCGACCGGATCCTTCGCGAACGCGGCATCATCGTCATCCCCGATTTTTACCTCAACGCCGGCGGTGTCACGGTTTCGTACTTCGAGTGGATCAAGAACATCTCACACATCCGTTTCGGCCGCCTGGAACGCCGCCTGGACGAAATGCGCGGCTCGAGGATCGTCGAAGTGCTGGAACACATGACGGGCAAACCGGTACCGCAGGAAATGGCCCACAAGCTGTCCGAGGGCGCGGACGAACTCGACCTGGTGCGCTCGGGCCTGGAGGATACCATGCGCCTGGCCTACCGGGCGATTCGGGAAACGTGGCTGGATGACGATCGGGTGGATGACCTGAGGACCGCGGCGTTTGTCGTCGCCCTGCGCAAGATCGCCCGCTCGTACGAGCAGGTGGGGCTGTGAGGCCAAGGCATGAATGGGATTGAAACCGTGCCTGCTCCCGGTTGATACTGTCCTGTTTACATGGAAACGACGGAAATCAACAGCACCGCGGTCGGCGACTACCTGAAAGACCTGCAGGACACGATCTGCCGGGCGCTGGAGGAAGAGGATACCTGGGAGAAATTCGTTGAAGACGCCTGGACCCGCGAGGAAGGCGGCGGGGGACGCACCCGTGTGCTCAGCCGGGGCCGGCACATCGAGAAGGCGGGGGTCAACTACTCCCACGTGCGCGGAAAACGCCTGCCCCCCTCCGCCAGTGCCTCCCGTCCCGAACTGGCCGACCGGTCGTTTCAGGCCATGGGTCTGTCGCTCATCGTCCACCCGAAGAGCCCCATGGTTCCCACCTCGCACGCCAATATCCGTTTTTTTCACGCCGAAAAGGAGGGCGAACCGGATGTCTGGTGGTTCGGCGGCGGGTTCGACCTCACGCCCTACTACGGGTTCGAGGAGGATGCCGTCCATTGGCACCGTACGGCCAGGGAAGCCTGCGATCCGTTCGGCCCGGAATTGTATCCGCGTTTCAAAAAGGCCTGCGACGACTATTTTTACATCCGCCACCGCGACGAGCACCGGGGGATCGGCGGCCTCTTTTTCGACGATTACAATCAGTCCGGCTTTGAACAGTCTTTTGCTTTCGCCCGCAGGGTCGGCGATCATTTTCTGCCCGCCTACCGGCCGATCTTCCAGCGCCGGAAGAACGAAAAGTTCGGCGGCCGGGAACGCGACTTCCAGCTCTACCGGCGCGGGCGCTACGTCGAATTCAACCTGGTCTACGATCGCGGCACCCTGTTCGGACTTCAGTCGGGCGGCCGAATCGAGTCAATCCTCGTCTCCCTGCCCCCCATGGTCCGGTGGGCCTACAACTGGCAGCCAAAACCCGGATCGCCCGAAGAGAAACTCCACACCCATTTCCTGCGTCCGCGGGACTGGCTCGGGATCGAGGGGGAACGTTCACCCGACCGCGATTCACCCGGCAACCACCCTCAATAACCCAGTGCGAACCCTTCGGCAAACAACGGCAGCATGACCACCACCGGCTCGACCCTCAATTCCCGACAACGTTTTCTGGCCGCCCTGGCGGGAGAGCCGCCGGACCGGCCGCCCCTGTGGATCATGCGTCAGGCGGGCCGCTACCTGCCGGAATACCGCGAACTCAAGCAACAGCACGGGTTTCTCAAGATGGTCAAAACACCCGAACTGGCTACGGAAGTGACCCTGCAGCCGATCCGAAGGTTCGGCTTCGACGCCGCCATTCTCTTTTCCGACATCCTCGTCATTCCGGAGGCGATGGGACAACCCTACCGGTTCCGCGACCAGGGCGGCATCGCCATGGAGTTTGCGATACGATCGGACAACGATATCGAAAACCTGGATACCGGATCCATCCGGGAGCGGCTGGCTTACGTTCCCGCCGCGCTGCAATTGCTTCGGCGCGAACTCGACGGCCGCACGGCGCTCCTCGGTTTCGCCGGATCCCCCTGGACGCTGGCCACCTACATGGTGGAAGGCGGCAGTTCCACGCATTACGAAAAAATCAAGGAGCTCTTTTACGGGGATCGGCCGCTATTCGAAAAGTTGATGGAAAAGATCACGGCCGCCGTCATCGAGTACTACCGGATGCAAGTCGAAGCGGGGGCGGACGCGGTTCAACTCTTCGACTCCTGGGGCGGCGCCTGCGCGGGGGGCGACTACGAGGAGGCGTCCCTCAAGTGGATCCGGAGGATCCTCCGGGAAATCGGCGGCTCGGTTCCGGTCATCCTCTACGCCAAGGGGCTGCACCACCGGATCAACGAATTGGCCGACGCCGGGGCCGCGGCCGTCAGCGTCGACTGGAGCGCCGATCTCGGACTCCTTCGGCGCGCCCTGGCAAACCCGGTGACCCTGCAGGGCAATCTCGATCCGGCGCTCCTCAACACCAGGCCGGACATCGTGCGGCGCCAGGCGGAAGCAATCCTCGACGCCATGAAAGGATATCCCGGGGGCCACATCTTCAATCTCGGCCACGGCATTATGCCGACGGCCAAAATCGAAAACGTCGAGGCCCTGGTCGACACCGTTCGCGGCTCATGAGCGTCGCCGGCAAAACCCTCGTTATCGGCGGCGGCATCACCGGGCTCACCGCTGCCTGGCGGCTTTACTCCGCCGGCCGGGAGGTCGAAGTGCTCGAAGCGGGCCCGCGCACGGGCGGGGTGATCCGGACCGAGAACATCGACGGATTTCTCGCCGAGCTGGGCCCCAACACCCTGCAGGAAAACCGCCCGGAAACCGGCGAACTGCTCCGCGGGCTCGGGCTCGACCATCGGCGCCTCTACGCCGGGACCGTATCCAAAAACCGATACATTCTGCGTGAAGGCCGGCCCGTCCCTCTCCCCCTTTCTCCGGTCTCGCTGTTTTTCGGCTCGTTTTTTCGTCCGTCCACGCGACTGCGCCTCCTGGCGGAACCCTTCATCCGCCGGGCCCCGGCCGACGCCGCGGAAACGGTGGAGGCCTTCGTCCGCCGCCGGCTGGGCGAGGAGATCCTCGACTACGCCATCAATCCCTTCGTCGCCGGCACCTTTGCCGCGCGCCCGCGGGATCTGGCGGTCCGTTACGCCTTCCCGCGGCTTTACGAGATGGAGCGGGAACACGGGTCGCTGGTGAAGGGGGCGCTCCTGGGACGGCGTCACAAGCCGGCGGGCGGGCGCGGCATTTTTTCTTTCGAGGAAGGCCTCCAGGCCATCACCGACACCCTGGGCAAGCGCCTCAACGGGGCGATCCGCACCCGCACCCGGGCCGTTCACCTGGAGCGCGGCAACCGCTGGCGAGTCACCGTCGAGACCGCGGGTGACGGAGAACAACAGCTCGAAGCCGATTCGGTCCTTCTCGCCCTGCCGCCCGCCCCCCTGGGTGAAATCGAGCTCGACGGGCGTTCCCTGGACGCACGCCTGTCCCTCCAAACCCGGCTCCCGGCCCCTCCTCTTTCCGTCCTGTTCCTCGGTTACCGTCGCGAACAGGTACGTCATCCGCTGGACGGATTCGGCGTGCTGATCCCGGAAAAGGAAAACCGGAAAATCCTCGGCGCGCTTTTTTCGTCCTCCCTCTTTCCCGGGCGCGCGCCCGAAGGCCATGTTTCGCTTACCGTCTTCGCCGGCGGCAGCCGGCAGCCGGACATGGCGGAAAAACCGGCTGAAGCACTCGAAAAACAGGTCCGGGAAGAACTGCGGGAACTCCTCGGTGCGGAAGGCACACCCTCCCCGGTCCGGCACCAGTTCTGGCCCCGGGTCATCCCCCATTATCCCGTCGACCACGGAAACCTGCTCGCCGACCTGGACAAACTGGAGCGCGACCACCCCGGGCTTCACATAGGCGGTCCCGTGCGCCAGGGAGTTTCCATCGGCGACTGCATCGGCTCGGGTTTCGACCTGGCGAACCGGATTCTCGGAAGAGGCACGGGGTGATCCCGGTTGGGTGCGGGCCGGATCGGAACGCTTCCGGAAGAAACCGGTCCGGGAAGGCGCGGCCCCCGGTCAATCCCGCGGCGGCAGGGCGCCCGGAACATTTTCGAAATCAAAA
Source organism: Verrucomicrobiota bacterium (assembly GCA_003565135.1). GTDB lineage: Bacteria > Verrucomicrobiota > Verrucomicrobiia > Opitutales > T3Sed10-336 > PXDC01. Next base: position 2,523 of record PXDC01000060.1, on the reverse strand, counting down.
CCGGTGATGGCGTCGGCGGCGAGATCGGCCAGCGCCCGCTGGAGGTCGAGCACGTTGCCGGTGCCGTCGGGATGAACCCGGTTGGAGAGAAACATCCAGAAGGTCCCGGAAAACGGATCGATCCAGAGACACCCGCCGGTCCAGCCGGTGTGCCCGTAGGAACCGAGGGGAAAGCGGCTGCCCCGGGGACGGCTGAAACGGCTGTCGATGTCCCACCCGAGGCCGCGGCGATCCGCCAGGGTTTCCGGGGTCTGCACGGCGGTCATCAGGTCGACCGTTTCGGCTTCGAAAACGCGGACGCCGTCGAGTTCTCCCCGGTTGAGCATCATCCGGGCGAAGCGGGCGAGATCGCCGGCGGTGCTGAAAAGTCCGGCATGACCGGCCACTCCGTTCATGGCCCGGGCGGTCGGATCGTGAACCACGCCGCGCAGTATTCCATCCCCGGCCCTCTGGGTCGGAGCGATCCGGGCCTTCCACTCTTCGGGCGGAAGAAAGGCCGTGGTTTCCATCCCGAGGGGGCCGTAGATCTCGTTTCTGACAAACACCTCCAGGCCGTCGCCGCCGACGCGACGCACGAGCTCGCCGAGGAGGATAAAATTGATATCGCTGTAGACAAACGCGGTACCCGGGTCGTGTCGCGGGGTTTCCGCACAGGCCAGTTCGATGGCGCGCTCGTAGCCCGACCATGCCGGCCTGAGGGAGATCCCCGGCCGCAGCCCGGACGTGTGGGTCAACAGGTGCCGCACGGTCACGGCGTCCCGCCCGTCACCCCCGAACTCGGGGATATACCGTTTCACCGGCTCGTCCAGAGCGACCTCCCCCCGCTGAACCAGCAGCATCACCGCCGGTGTTGTCGCCACGACCTTGGTGAGTGAAGCGACGTCGAAAATCGTCGCTTCGGTCATTTCCTCGCGCTCCGGTTCCACCGCCCGGAGGCCGTAGGCGCGCCGGTAGGTCCGGCCCCCGCGTTCGAGCACGAAGACGCCGCCGGGGGCGCGCCCCTCACTTATGGCGGCTTCAATGGTCTGGTCGATTTCCTTCAGCACCTCGCTCCTGTGTTCGTCCCGTTCCGCGGCCGCGTTCGCCTCTTCGCCGTGGAGCGCCGAAACGGCAGCAGAGCAAATCGCGACCACGGTGACGAAGGTTTTTGCCCGCTGCCGAGCGGATTTCCGGGTTTTCAAGGCGGTATCAACCATGGATTTTACGGGTTGGGCCCGCTTCACCCCGGGGGATTGGCAGGGCCCGTGTCACAAGGACTATGGCCCGGAAATCGCGACCGCGGCAAGACGGAAAACACGGCCGGCCTCAGGTCAGGTTCACGGCATCGACATCGAGCACCTGCACCATATCGTCCGGCCAGGGAAATTCCCGCCGCAAGGCCTGGAGTTCGGGAACCAGGCGGGAGACGTTGTGAGTGAAGTACCAGATCTGGTAACGGTAGCGGTCCTTGATCTTCTCCAGCGGCGCCGGGCAGGGTCCGCGGATCTCGATATCGCCACCCACCTTCTCTTCCAGGAGCCGCACCCACCGTTCGGCGTAGAAGGAAAGCTTTTCCGGGTTGGCCCCGTGAAACAGGTGGTGGATAAGGTGCCGGAAAGGCGGGTAGGCAAATCGGCGGCGGGTCTCCATCTCCTCTTCCGTGAAGCCGGAAAAATCCTCCCGCCGGGCGTATTGAATGGTTTCAGCGTGGGGTGTGAAGGTCTGCACCACCACCTCACCGGCCCGGTCGCCCCGGCCGGAACGGCCGCTGACCTGCACCAGAAGCTGGAAAGTACGCTCGTTGGCGCGAAAATCGGGGATGTGCAGGGACAGGTCGGCGTCGATCAGCCCGACGAGGGTGACGTTGGGAAAATCCAGGCCCTTGGCGATCATCTGGGTGCCGACGAGGATGTCGATCCTGCCGACCCGGAAGTCGTTCAAAATCTCCCGAAAGCGGTTCTTTTTCACCATGGCATCTGTATCCATTCGGGCGATACGCGCCTTCGGGAGCAACGCCCGGGCGGCGTCCTCCACGCGCTGGGTACCGAAACCTTTCCACCGGATCTTAACCGATCCGCAAGCGGGGCACCGTTTGGGCGCTTTTTCCTGATGACCGCACAGGTGGCACTTCACGGTTTCGTCGCTGCGGTGGTAGGTCAGCGTTATGCTGCAGTGTTCGCATTCGCGGACATGGCCGCACTCCGGGCACAGCACGCTGCTGGAGAACCCGCGGCGATTGATGAAGAGAATGGTCTGCTCCCGCTTTTCGAACCGGTCGATCATCCGGTCGGCGAGCGGCCGGGACAGGCCGAGGGCCCCGCGCTTGCTGAGGATCTCCCGGCACATGTCGACGACGTGAATCATGGGAAGTTTCCGCCCGTCGACACGCCGCGACAGGTGGTTGACCCGGTATTTTCCGGAGGTGACGTTCCGCAGCGATTCCAGCGACGGCGTGGCCGACCCGAGCACACAGAGCGCCCGATTGAGCCAGGCGCGGTACACCGCCACATCGCGGCCGTGGTAACGGGGGACCTCCTCCTGCTT
>PXDC01000390.1 GCA_003565135.1 Verrucomicrobiota bacterium | reverse complement strand
CGCGGGTGTGGTTGAAATTGCCCGTGCGGTTCAGCCGCACCACCGCGTCGTCCAGCGTCAGGTCCCCGGTCACCAACAGGTCGTTATCGCTCTCCAGAAAAAGCTCCACCGACGTCAGCGCAACGTCCACCAGGCGGCTGGTCGCGGTCACCGTCATTGCCGCCGCCTCCTGGCCGCTGACCTGTGCACCGGACAATGTTCCTCCGGCAAGGTCGTAGGTTCCGGCAATCAAATCGATCCCACCGGAAACTTCCAGCGTCCCACCCGAGTGGCGCAACGTCGCGTCAGCAGCGTCAATCTGCAGCGACTCAACGGATACCGGGGCATCGAGGGTTACGGTAAATTCGCCGAAGGCGTCGATAACAACATCATAGCGCGCACCGGCCGGAGTATCGTTATTCGGGTAATCGTCGGTGCTCCAGTTGTTAGCATCGGTCCACTCACCGTCACCGCCGATCCAATACGCCTGAACAGGATCCTCCGCACCCTTGACGCCCGCGGTAAACGGCACGGAAAAACTGAAAATTATTCCGATCGCTGCGATCGTCCGGAACTTAGGTGCAAACCGGAGGCCCCGGGCAGGTAACCGGTCGCGCCGGCGCCGCACACCGTGAACGGATGGAAAATGCGAAAGCTGGCGGTTACGACGGATTTGAAAAGGCAGAAAGAAATCGAGGCGCATACTGTTTTCCCTGATTCGCGTTGTAATCAACCTGCAGATTGTGCCGACGACGACGCAAAAATCCTATACGTAATCCTACGTATTTTTTGCCGCCCACGGGGACGTTCGCCGCCCTCACCGGTCGCTCCGGCGCCTGAGAAACCGACGGTAATCGCTGGGCGACATTCCGTGAGCGCGTTTAAACGAACGACTGAAGGTATAGATGGAATCAAATCCGCACTGCGAGGCGATTTCGGAGAGATTTAAATCCGAATTATGAATCAGGCCGGAAGCTTTCATCAACCGGCTTTCCCGAATATACCTTCCCAGGCTGTAGCCGATATGCCGACGAAACAACGTTCGGAGGTGGCTTTCCGACAAATTGAGCTCGCGGGCGACCTCGGCGACCGAAAGCTTTTCGCCGGCCCGGCGAAACAGCACGCGGTGTACCCGTTCGATCAGTTTTTGACCCCGGGTTTCGATGGTTGCCGGGGCCTCGCGAAGGGTGCCCGGATTCACACTGTGCAAGAGTTCGTCGATCAGGAGCGCGGTCTGCAAAACCAGCCGGTTGTTCACCCCCCGTTCCCCGGCGCCGCCGCCGAGGTAACAGCCGACCAACCGGTCAATCATTCGCAGTACATCGTTCGACAGGGGAATCCTGACATTCCGGAACCCTTCGAGCGGTCCGGGTTTATCCAACTCGAAGGTAATAAACAACCAGTTCATGGTTTCCTCCTCGGTATCGAGGTAACCGTGAAACTGGTGTGGAAAAATGAACACCGCGTGTTTCTCCGGCAAACGGATGACGTGACGGTCTATTCCCAGGGATCCCGGCGTCCGCAGATTGACGATCAGGACAAACCGGTGATGATGGTCGATCGGCCGCTTGACCACGGGCAAGTCCCTGCGGTGCAGCCGGCTGAAGAAAAGGATGTGATTGGGGACCAGGAGGTCCGAATGCGCAATACCTCCGAAGTAATCGCGCACCGCCGGGATCAGTTTCACCTTACGCTTGAGGTCCGAGGGGCACATAAAAGTCGTTTTTGTTAAAAGAACAATGTTACTCGACATCGTTTAACCGACAAGCTTGTGTTATTCTTTACTTTACAGTTATGAAAAACTCATCGGCAAACACGACGAAAGCGATCGGTATCATCGGATGCGGCGGGCGGGTCCGGGGCCTGGCCCGTCGACTCCAGGAGGCGCGGCCGGGAACCATTCGCACGGTCGCCGTGTACGACCCCGATCCGCGCTCCGTCCATGCGGCACGGGACACCCTCAATCCGGACCTCGTCGCCTGTGACACGGCCGCCGAACTGCTCGAACGCCCGGATATAACCTGGGTCATGATCGGATCCTCCAATGCGTTCCACCGGGAACACGTTTTGAGCGCGTTCCGGGCGGGGAAACATGTCTTTTGCGAAAAGCCCCTCGCCATCACCATCGAGGCCTGCCTGGAAATGCGGGATGCCTGGAAGGCCTCCGGCCGGCAGTTCTTTTTCGGGCTCTGCCTTCGCTACTCGCCGTTTTACCGCAAGATTCGCGAGATCATTGACGGCGGCGGGATCGGCGATCTCGTTTCCTTCGAATTCAACGAGACCCTCGATTTCAATCACGGCGGCTACATCATGGGAAACTGGCGCCGACTTCGGAAAAACGCCGGCACCCACCTCCTGGAGAAATGCTGTCACGACATCGATATCGCCAATTGGCTGACCGGCAGCCTCGCGGCCCGGGTGGCGAGTTTCGGAGGACTCGATTTTTACCGTCCGGAGAATGCACGGCACATCGAGCGACTCGGGACCAACGCCGACGGCAAACACGCCTACCAGGCGTGGCCCGATCCAAACCGGGTAAATCCGTTCACCGGGGAGAAGGACATCGTCGACAACCAGGTCCTGATTCTGGAATACGCCAACCGGGTGCGAGCCGCGTTCCACACCAACGGCAACGCCGCCCTGCCCGAGCGCAGGATCTCCCTCAACGGTTCCGAAGGCGCCATCCGCGGCGACGCCCGCGAGGGCCGGGTCGAATTCCGCCGCATCGGCTTCGATGAACCCACCCATGTCTATGAAACCGGCGCCCGCGGCGGGCATGCCGGAGGAGACGAACGCATGATCCTGGACCTGGCCGCCTGCATCCTCGACGGCACACCCTCGCCTACAGGCATGGACGAGGGCATTCGCGCCGCCGTAACCTGTTTCGGGGCCGATGCCGCGCTGGACAAGGGGACGGTGGAAGATCTGGCACCCCTCTGGAAAAAGGCCGGCGTGGACCCCGAGCCGGCCCCGGAATCGCGCCCGTAAACAAAATCTACCGGAGTGCGGCGACGGTATCCTCACAAAACCCACTACGAAATCGAATCGCTGCCCCCCGGTTTCCGGGGATACCATCATTTCCCGCGTCGAGCCCGCCTCTTTCCCGGATGGGGAAAGCCCTGGCTGGTAATGGCCGGGCGATTCCAGCGCATGTGGGAAGACTTCGGCGGAATCAAGCGCGCCCTGGGGCGACACGCTTCCGACCACGGTTCTACTGATTCACCGCTTGTGGCGGTTGCGTAGTTTCTCCGCCTGGAAGATGCTCCGGATCGAGGAAAAATCGCTTTCCCGGTCGCCACTGACCAGGCAGTAATCGTAATGAACCCACTGCCGAATCTCGTCCCGGGCATTTCGCAGCCGGCGCTCGATCTCTTCAGGACCGTCCTGCCCCCGGCTCTCCAGCCGCTCCCGAATGACCTCGGTCGACTCCGGCGTGACAAATACCGTCACCACCCGATCACGGAGATCCGGATCCGACTTCACCGCCCGGCGAAAGGTTTCGGCCCCCTGCACGTCGATATTGAGAAGCAGGTCCAGGTTCCGCGCCAGTTTGCCTTTGACCTCACTTTTGAGGCAGCCGTAGAGCTGGTCGTGAACCCGGGCCCATTCGAAAAAATCCCCAGCCTCGATCTTTGCCTCGAACGCCGCCCGGCTGAAAAAATAATAATCGACCCCGTCCTTTTCCCCGCTCCTCGGTGAACGGGTGGTTGCGGTGACAATTCGCTGCAATCCCGCAACCTCCGCCAGCATTCGGTCGCACAGGGTCGTCTTCCCGCTGCCGGCGGGACCGGAAACAATGAGAAGCAATGCGGGCCTGTCACCAGGAGGATTCACGGCACTCGGCTAATAGGTTATGGCGATCACGTTCAACAGGGTTCCATAGGCGAGAAACAAACCGCCGAGAACCCGCGTCCGAATCTCCCGGGCAAAGAGCCATTCGAAAAAATCCCGCAAACGGTAGGGAACCACCGCGAGGTACAACGCCAGAACGATCCCCACGTAAACCAGCGTCACCAGAAACAATCGGCTGGCCGGCTCCTGCATCCAGGCCGCCCCGAGCAGAACCGCGGACACCAGCAGGTAGAGGATACAGAAGCTTCGCACCGCCAGGAACTCCCGCACATAAAAAAACGAAAGCACCGCAAGGGTACCGAAACCGATGAACAGCGGTCGCTTATAAGCCCCGAAATCCGCCTCGGTCAGCTGGGTGACGAGGTAGAGAAACCAGGCTGCGGACAACGTGAGACCGATGAACGCGGCCCCGCGCGAACGGGGAAACCGCTTCACAATCGGCGCCACCGATTTCCCGTTCCACAGCAGGAGTGCCCCCGATATCAGGAGCACCAGCCCGGTCAGCAGGGTTGCAGAAAAAAGTTCCATATCTCGTTCGATTATTGTTGCGGTCCCACCGGCGCCCGCGTCGCCGGTTCCGGAGGACGCGACGTGTAGACCCGGGAGTTCGTCTTTCTTATATACACGTGTTTAAACAGGTCAGGCATCGACCCCGGCCAGCGCCAGCGAACCGTAAAGGGAACTCACGGTCGCCCGGTCCACGTTCACAGTCACCAGTTCGCCCACCAGGCGCTCGCTTCCCTCGAAAAACGCCACCCGGTTGCCGCGGGTACGCCCGGTAAAATAAGGCCCTTTCCGCGCCGGCCCCTCCACCAGGATCTCCTGGGTTGTGCCGACCAGCTCCTGGTTCCGGCGGTTCGATCGCTTCTCCAGGATCCCCAGCAGTTCCCGGTTACGGGCTTCTTTAACATCGGCCGGCACCTGGTCTCCCATTTCCGCCGCCGGCGTCCCCGAGCGTTTGCTGTATTTAAAAATATAGGCCATGTCGTACCCCACTTCTTCGAACACCTCGCAGGTCTGGCGAAAATCGACTTCCGTTTCCCCCGGGAAGCCCACGATGATATCGGTGGAAAAATACATGTCGGGAACGTTCCGGCGGAGCTCGTTCACGATCTCCATGTATTTCTTGCGCGAATACGGACGATTCATGCGTCGCAGCATCCGGTCCGAACCGGACTGCAACGGAAGGTGAACGTACTCGCAGAGCTTCGGGAGCCGCCGATAGGCTTCGGCGAGGTCCCGGTTGAAGCCGCGCGGATGGGGGGACGTAAAACGGATCCGCTCAATGCCGTCGATTGCGTTTATTCTTTCCAGGAGCTGGACAAAGGGACTTTTTCCCCCGATCGGGGGAATCTCCCCACGGCCGTAACTGGTCACGATTTGCCCGAGCAGCGTTACCTCCCGGGTACCCCGCGCCGCCAGTTCTTCCACCTCCCGGACGATATCATCGATCGGTCTCCCGCGCTCACTCCCCCGGGTTTTGGGCACAATGCAGAAGGTGCAGGCCATGTTGCACCCCTGCATGATGGAAACGAAGGCCGAGACCTTGCGCCGATCCGGCAAATGCTCGCGAATGGTGTTCTGGGAGCCGGTTTCCTCGTCGAGGTCGATGATCGACGCCGGAACCGGCACACCGGTTTCCCGCGCCTCCCGGAACCGGTCGAGGTAATCGGGAACGTGATGAAATCGCTGCGTCCCGACGATCAGGTCGACGTCGGGAAGCCGGTCAAGCAATCCCGCCCCCCGGTTCTGAGCCATGCAGCCCATAAACCCGATGATAAAATCGGGATCCCGCCTCTTCCGCTTGGCCAGGTACCCCATTTTACCGATCGCCTTCTGCTCCGCCTGGTCCCGAACACTGCAGGTGTTCAACAAAACGATGTCCGCCTCTTCTTCGCGGCGGACAATGCGGTAGCCGCGAGCGGCCAGCTGCGAAGCGACCGCCTCGGAATCCCGCTCGTTCATTTGGCAACCGTACGTTTTTATGTAGACCCGGTTCATCAAAGCTGTTGAATCTGTGCCAAGACACGGGGGCGGTCAAACGGGAAATCCCGCAGCCCCGGCCCGCTGCGGAGGCACCGGATTTGTTAAAAAACACCTAAACCCGGGTAAATGAATTTTAAAAGGCACAAAATTGACTCCGGCAAGTCGATATTCGACGGGAAAATCCAACCTTCAGGCTATATAGTATACCTAATGCCCGAACCTTCGCAAACAGATCAGAAACAGACGGCCACCATCCTTCTGGCCGAGGACGACCCGGTCGTTCGCACCATGGTGATCGAAATCCTCAAACTGGAGGGATTCCGGGTGATCAGCGCCGCCGACGGCCAGGAAGCCTACGATTATTTCAAGGAGGACCCGGCTGCCATCGATCTCATTCTGACGGATGTGGTCATGCCGCGAATGAACGGAAAAGAACTCGGACGGCAGTGTCGCGAGGACGTTCCCGGCATGCGGGTGCTTTTCATGTCGGGGTACGTCGACAACCGCCTCAACCCGGAAGAGGACCTCAAGGGAGACGCCGATTTCATCGCCAAACCGTTTCGCCCCGCCGAGCTGCTGAGCAAAGTGAAAGACCTGCTGGACGGCGATACCACGTTGAAACCCGCAGTTGGCAATTAGGCTGCCGCATCCGGACCCACGGCGCCCGACCGGTTCACGTCCGGGCCGATTCCCTCCTTTCCTATTTGCCGTTTCCGGGTATAGTCAGCCCCATGTCCGTAGCCGATCTCAGAACCGAATACACCAAAGGCGGCCTGATCGAGGACGAGCTCGACGCCGACCCGATTCGCCTGTTCTCGCACTGGTTCGAGCAGGCCCTGGAAGCCGGTGTGGCCGAACCCAACGCCATGACGCTGGCCACCGCGACCCGCGGCGGAGAACCTTCGTCGCGGATCGTACTGCTGAAGGGGTTCGACCGGAAGGGTTTCACCTTCTTCACCAACTACACAAGCCGCAAGGCCCGCGAACTGGAAGAGAACCCCCGGGCCGCACTTCTGTTCTTTTGGCCGGAACTGGAACGCCAGGTCCGCCTGCGGGGACCGGTGGACAAAACCAGCCGGGAAGAAAGCGAAAACTATTTCCTCAGCCGGCCCGTCGGCAGCCGGATCAGCGCGTGGATTTCCGAGCAGAGCAGCCCCATTCCCGACCGGGACTTTCTCGAACGGAAACGGACCGAGATCGAGAGTCGCTTCGCCGGAGGCCCCGTGCCGCGGCCCGAGTTCTGGGGCGGCTACCGCCTCCACCCGCTCGCAATCGAATTCTGGCAGGGCCGCCCCAGCCGGCTGCACGACCGGATCCTTTATTCCCGCGAGGGAGCGGAATGGACCCGGGAACGACTCGCTCCCTGACCCGGCCGGGCCCGCCGGACACCGTTATATGGCGCTCCGGATACCCAACACTCCCTGTTCGGCCGCCATAACCCATCTTTCCCATGAACATTAAGACTATCGACTGCCACATGCACACGCCGCTGTGCGGCCACGCCGTAGGAGATCCGATCGACTACGTGCGGCACGCCGCCCGGACCGGGATAGACCTGATCACCTTTACCTGCCATGTTCCGCTCGACGACGAGCGAATGGGCGGGCCCGGAATACGCATGGCCGAAGCCGACCTGCCCCGGTACATCGACATGGTCGCCGACGCCGCCGAACACGGGCGGGAACTCGACGTGCGGGTTTTGACCGGGATCGAAGCGGAGATTTCCCCGGACGCCGCCCTCATGGAGCGGATGGACGAAATCCTGGCCCGACACCCGTTCGATTTTGTCCTCGGCTCCCTCCACCATCCCTTTCCGGCGTACCGGGGCTGGCTGGAGGAACACGGCATCACCGATGAACCCGCCATCATCGAGACCTACTTCCGGCACCTCGCCGACGGCGTCCGGAGCGGACGCTACCACAGTATCGCCCACCCCGACGTGATCCGGATTTACGGAACCGTCGAGCGTTTCGAACCGGTGGAACACGAAGCGGTCATCCGCGACTTCCTGCAGGCGGTGATCGACTCCGACTGTTGCCTGGAGGTCAATACCAGCGGCCTGACCAAAGGCGTTTTCGAAGTCCACCCCGACCCCGTCATACTCGATTGGGCCGCTGAAATGGGGGCCCGCCTCACCCTCGGCTCCGACGCCCACAAACCCGATTCCGTCGGGCAGAAATTCGATGAGATCCTTCCCCTGCTCGCCGCCAAGGGGTTCGCCCACCTCCACTATTTCGAGCGCCGGCAGCGCCACGCCATCCCCATCGCCAACGGTCCATGAACCTCTTTCTCCTCAGGCACGCCCAGGCCGAAGCCGGCGGCAACGATACCGCCCGCCGGCTGAGCGCGACGGGGGAACAGACCGCGCGCGCGCTGGGGACCTTCCTCCGCCGCCAGGGAGTCCCGCTGCCGCCCTTATTCGAACACAGTCCCTACCTCCGCGCCCGCCAAACCGCCGAAATCCTTGCCGGAACGCTGGAGACGCCCCACGACCTGAGCGAACGGGAAGGTATGACTCCGGCAGACGATGTCGTCGCTCTCGCCCAAAATCTGTGCACCGGTAAGCGGGACCGCCTCCTGGTCGGTCATGAGCCCCACCTCGGGGCGTTGGCTTCGCTGCTTGTGTGCGACGACGTCCAGGCAAACGCATTCGACCTGCAGACCGGCACCCTCCTCTGCCTCGAGCACCGCGTTTTCACCCATCCGGCCGCCGGTGCGTTTTCCCGCTGGAGCGTTAAGTGGATGCTGATCCCGGGACTCTTTGCCGGCTATTAACCACCGGAAGCGACCCGGCTACGACGCCTCCGCCAGGTCCTCGCCCGACTCCTCCAGCGACAGATCGACCATCATTTCCTCCGCCAGGCTCTCCAGGTCTGCCCGCAGCCCCTTGACATCGCATTGGCCCGGAAGTTTCAGGAAAGCGATGCCGCGAAAGAGATTCTCCCCGGTCATGGGTGCACTGTAACACTCCGTGGTCAATTCCTCCACATTGACATCGTGGGCGGCCAGCGCCCGCGATATGCGCCGCACGATGCCGGGCCGGTCGTGCCCGACCACTTCGAGCCGCGCCGCCCGAGTGGGACCGGCAAACGCTGCTTCCGCATCGGCCCGAACCACCACCGTCAAACCTCGCCCCTCGAGGTCCCGAAACGAGGCCAGCAACCCCTCACGGTTCTCCTCCGGCACCTCCAGGCGCAGAATTCCGGCAAAATGGCCCCCCAGATGCGCCATCCGGCTCCCCAGCCAGTTACCCCCGTGGCCGGCCACAATCTCCGAAATGGAATCCACCAATCCCGGTTTGTCCGCGCCGATAATAGTCATGACGATCGGAGTATTCATCCCTTAAGCCGTAAGGAGACCGAGTGGCGAAGTCAAGCTGTCCAGGCCGGT
>PXDC01000520.1 GCA_003565135.1 Verrucomicrobiota bacterium | reverse complement strand
CCGGCGGACGCGCCGGGCGCGGGATCCGGACCGTCCCGGGCAGCCATGAACACCATCGTACTGGTCAAGCAGGTTCCCGACACCAAGCACATTCCGGAGGATGCCTGGGACGGCGAGACGGGGACGCTCCGGCGGGCGCTGCTGGAAAACGTGTGCAACCCGCTCGACCAGCAGGCGCTCGCCCTGGCTTTTGAACTGCGCCGGGAATCGCCGGGGAAGGTCGTGGCGCTGACCATGGGGCCGCCCTTTGCGGCCGAGGTCCTGCGCTACGCGCTTTCGCTGGGAGCGGACAGCGGTGTGTTGCTGACGGACCGCCGGCTGGGCGGAGCCGACACGCCGGCGACCGCCTACCCGCTGGCCCGGGCGATCGACAAGATCGGGCGGGAGCTATTCGGGGGGGATGCCGACCACCTAATACTGGCCGGCCTGCAATCGGTCGACGGCGATACCGCGCAGGTGCCGCCCCAGGTGGCGGAGGAACTGGGAATCGCCCATGTCGGCGGGGTTACCGGTTATTTCATCGACCCGCAGGGGGTGTTGCACTTCCGGCGTGCCATTCCCGGCGGGACCGAAACGGTGGCTCTCGAGCGCTACCCCTGCCTGGTCACCTTGCGCGAATGGGTGCCGCCGCCCTACCCGACGTTCGTGCGCACCCGCTGGGCTTACTCCCGGCCGTTGCTGGAATGGGACGCCAAGGCGATCGGCGCCGACCCTTCCCGGATCGGGCCGGCCGGTTCCCGCACCGCGGTGGTGAAGATTTTCCCGGCCCGGACCGCCACCCACCGTCCTTGCCGCATGGTCCGGAGTACGGAGGAACTGGTGCGGCTGCTCAAAAAGGCCTACGGCGCGCGTAACGGCCGGCTGCTTGCGAAGGCGGCCGGACCCGGGTACCGGCTGCCCGGGGACAAGTGTCCCGAGTACCGGGGCGGGATTTGGATCTACGCGGAGCAGGAGGACGGCGAGCTCAATCCGGCGGCGTTTGAATTGCTGGGAAAAGCCCGGCAACTGGCCGAACCGCTGGGGGAGAAGGTGGGGGCGGTGCTTACCGGCGTGGACAGCGAACCGCTCGCGCCGGAGCTGATCGCCCGCGGGGCGGACCAAGTGATCGTCGCCGATCACGAACGGCTGGCCCGCTTTCAACCCGGCCCCTGTACGCGGGCTCTCGTCCCGTTACTGGAGCAACACAAACCGCAGATATTCCTTTTCAGCGCCACCCCGCCGGGCCGGGAGCTGGCCCCGCGAGTGGCCTACGCCATGCGCTCGGGACTGACCGCCGATTGCACCGAACTCTGTCTCACCGATCTCAAGCGCGGCAGCCGGGAACGTGTCGGGATTCTTCTGCAGACCCGGCCCGCGCTCGGGGGCAACATCATGGCGAGCATCGTGAGCCAGAATTCCCGGATCCAGATGTCGACGGCGCGTCCGGGAGTGTTCGAGGCCCTTGCGCCGGACCGTTCCCGGACCGGGCAAATCATCCGCTTCACCCCTTGCCTGGGCGAAGCGGACGAGCTCGGCGTGCGGGTGTGCTCGGTGGAACGAAAACCGTCGCCGCCCGGGCTCGCCGATGCCGCCATTATCGTGGCGGGCGGAATCGGGTGCCGTACGCGGGACAACTGCGAGCGCTACGTGGGCTCCCTGGCGCAACGCATGGAGGATTATTTCGGGGGAACGGCCATGGCGGGGGCCTCGCGCCAGGCGGTGGAGGCCGGGTTTATCGACCGCAGTCGGCAGGTCGGCCAGACCGGTCAAACCGTCTCCCCGCGCCTGTATCTCGCTTTGGGCATCTCCGGGGCGGTGCAGCACCTGAGCGGGATCGAGGGGGCGGGCATTGTTGCGGCGATCGACCGGGATCCGGCGGCGCCCATATTCCGGGCCTGCGACTACGGATTGGTGGGCGATCTGGACACCGTGGTACCGGAGCTGCTGGCACAACTGAAAACCTGGAAGTACGGGGAGATCCGATGATGGCTTTCGATCACATGGATGTGCTTTTTGTGGGCGCCGGGCCGGCGAGCCTGGCGGGCGCCATCCGGCTGAAGCAGTTGCTGCGGGAATCGGGGCGGAACGAATCGGTGGTGGTGATCGAAAAAGCGGGCAAACCCGGGCAGCACAACCTTTCCGGCGCCCTGTTCGAGCCGGCCGTGTTGGACGAGTTGCTGCCCGACTGGCGGGAGCGGCGCGAACGCTTTGTCGGCCGGGCCCTCGCCGGACGGGTCGAACGCGACGAGCTTTACTACCTGCGCGATTCCCGGAGGAGTCTCCGCGTCCCGGATGCAATGGTCCCGGCCCCCATGCGCCACACCGGGGACCTGATCGTCTCCGTCTCCGAAATGGTGGGCTGGCTGGCCGGTATCGCCGGGGAATACGGGGTGGAGGTCTACCCCGGGTTCGGCGCGGCGGACGTGCTCTTCGAAGGCGACCGCGTGCAGGGGGTGCGTCTGGTGGAGCGGGGGTTGAATCGGGAATCGCGGCCGCAGCCCAACCACGTTCCCGGCGAACGCCTCCATGCCGGGGTGACCGTGTTCGGGGAGGGCTCGCTCGGACCGCTGGCGGAAAAGGTGGTTCACCGGTTCGGCCTGAACCGCGGCCGAAACCCCCAGGTGGCTTCGCTCGGGGTCAAGGAGATCATCCGCCTGCCTGTCACCAGCACCTTCGGAACCAACCGGGCCGTGCACACGACGGGTTATCCCCTGCCGGGAAGTTTCGGCGGGGGAACGCTCTACAGCCTCGGGGAGGACCTGGTGGCCGTGGCCCTGGTGCTGGGACTGGATTGGCGGTACGCCGACCTCAATCCGCAACAGGAACTCCAGCTCTTCAAGACCCACCCGCTCATCCACGGATGGCTGCGCGGGGGCAAGGTGATCGAGTTCGGAGCCCGGACCCTGCCGGAAGGGGGCTACTACTCGGTTCCCGGTCTGGTCGCCAACGGGGCGCTCATCATCGGGGACGATGCCGGACTGGTCAACGTCCGGAAACTGAAGGGCCTCCACTACGCGATCAAGTCGGGCATGCTCGCGGCCGAGGCCATCTTTGCCGCCATGCGGCACGGTTCCTTCGGTCGCGAAGCGCTCGGGATTTACGAGACGCTGCTGAACGAAATTTTCGTTATGAAGGACCTGGTCGCGGCACGCAATTTCCGCCAGGTGTTTGCCCGGGCCGGGCCTCTGCTGGGCGCTCCCCTCAGCTTTGCGCAACGATGGTTTCCCCGCCTTTCCGCGGACCTGGACAGTGATCACTTGAAACCGCGCCGGCTCGGGAGAAAGGGAGTAAACGGCGTCGATCGCCTGACCGATGTCGGTTACTCGGGGACGCACCACCGGGAGGAAGCTCCGCCGCACATCCGCCTCATCGACCCCCTGGTCTGCGAGGAGTGCCGGTTGCAGTTCGGCCTATTTCCGTGCGAGGCATTTTGTCCCGGCGAGGTGTATTCGGTGACCGAGAGCGGCCTGATTCTAAACCCGTCGAACTGCCTGCATTGCCAGACCTGCCGCGACAAATGTCCCTACCGGAACGTGCGCTGGAGCGTTCCCGAGGGAGGCGACGGGCCCATGTATCGAAGGATGTAGGACGGTAACCGCGGCGAGGTTCGGGGCTGGCGCCGACTCCTTAGGTCGACGGCTCCTCCGGGTACATGCCCGCGGCCTCCGGCTGAAATTCAATCTCCTCGATACGGATTCGGGTCGTGCCGCCCGGCACGGCCCACTCCACCACCGAACCCACCCGGTCTCCCAGGAGAGCCGTTCCCAGGGGGGCGAGGACGGAGAGCTTGTTCTTTTCGGTGTCCGCTTCGGTCGGAAACACAATCGTGTAAACCGATTCCTCTCCCGTCTCGAGGTCGGTGATCCGGACCCGCGAGTTCATCGTGACCACGTCGGGCGGAATTTCCCTGGAAGGGACCACCTGCGCGTGATCGAATTCCTCGGTGAGCGATTTCATCAGCGCGTTGTCGGAACGGTTGTTGACTGAATTGAGAAGCCTTTTGAGGCGTTGGACATCGAATTCGGGAAGGATGAGTTTTCGTTCTTTCATAGGGATGGCCCCCTTTCTTTGTGGTGACAACGGTTTCGGTATCCGGTGCCGGGCTTGTGCGTAAGACGTGTTCGATGGTTCCGGTTCCCGGTCCGGCATGTGTGCCGGACCGGGGGGAACCGATGGTGTTTTTTCCCGAATGAGTCGTCGCTGGAAAGGGAATCAGGTTCCGGGCCGGGCCGCGTGGGCCACCAGGTCCTGCACAACCGAGGGATCGGCGAGGGTAGAGGTGTCGCCCACCTTGTCGGGCTCGCCTTCGGCGATTTTTCGCAGGATGCGGCGCATGATTTTACCCGACCGCGTCTTCGGCAGGCCGGGCGCCCATTGAATGACGTCCGGCGTCGCTATGGGACCGATCTCGTTGCGGACGTGTTTCGCCAGCTCCTTTTTCAGATTGTCGTCGGCCGTGTATCCGGTTTTCAGGGTCACGTAGGCATAAATTCCCTGTCCCTTGATGTCGTGGGGAAACCCGACGACGGCGGCCTCGGCCACGGCGGTGTGCGAAACCAGGGCGCTTTCCACCTCGGCGGTGCCGAGACGGTGTCCCGAAATATTGATGACGTCGTCGACCCGTCCGAGCAGCCAGTAGTCGCCGTCGGCGTCGATCCGGCACCCGTCGCCGCTGAAATAGAGGCCCTGGAAGGCGCTGAAGTAGGTTTGCACGAAACGTTCATGGTCACCCCAGGTGGTGCGCATGATTCCCGGCCAGGAGCTCTTGATGCAGAGTTTGCCCGATTCCCCGCGGGGAAGCTCCGCGCCCTGGTCGTCCACGATTACGGGGTTGACCCCGAAAAACGGGCGGGAGGCGCTGCCCGGTTTCAATGTGTGGGCGCCGGGAAGCGGGGTGATTAGGATTCCCCCCGTTTCGGTCTGCCACCAGGTGTCCACCACCGGGGTGCGCCCGCGTCCGACGTTGTCGCGGTACCACAGCCAGACGTCCGGGTTGATCGGTTCGCCCACGGTCCCGAGCACCTTGAGGCTGGAAAGGTCCCGTTTGCGGATGGGTTCCTCCCCTTCTTTCATGAGCGTGCGTATGGCGGTCGGCGCGGTGTAGAACTGGGTCACCTTGTACTTGTCGACCACGTCCCAGAATCGTCCGGCGTCCGGGTAGGTGGGGACGCCCTCGAACATGACCGACGTCGCCCCGTTGGCCAGGGGTCCGTAAATGATGTAGCTGTGTCCCGTGATCCACCCGATGTCGGCCGTGCACCACCAGATGTCGCCGGGATGGTAATCGAAGATGTATTTAAAGGTGGTGGCGGTGTAGACCATGTACCCGCCGGTGGTGTGCACCACGCCCTTGGGTTTTCCGGTGGATCCGGAGGTGTAGAGGATGAAGAGGGGGTCTTCGGCGTCCATCCATTCGGGCGGACAATCCGTGCCGGCCTTTTCCATGAGTTTGTGGTACTCGTGGTCGCGGCCCTCGGTCATGGGCACGTCGTGACCGGTTCGGCGCACCACGATGATGTTCTCGATGCTGGGACATTGGGCCGCGGCCTTGTCCGCGGCCGCTTTCATGGGAATATCGGTCTTGGCGCCGCGCAGGGCGGTGTCCTGGGTGATGAGAAGCTTGCATTCCGAATCCTGTATGCGGTCCCTCAGGGCGTCCGCGCTGAAGGCGCCGAATACGACGGAGTGAATGGCGCCGATACGGGCGCAGGCCAGACAGGCCACGGCGGCTTCCGGGATCATTTGCAGGTAAATGCTGACCCGGTCGCCCTTGCCCACGCCGAGGTCCCGCATCGCGTTGGCCAGCCGGCACACCTGTTCGTGGAGCTGGCGGTAGGTCAGGCTGGATTCCTCGCCCGGGACGTTGCCTTCCCAAAGGATGGCGGTTTGGTCGCCCCGGCTTTCCAGGTGACGGTCCAGGCAATTGACGGATACGTTGGTCCGCCCCCCGACGAACCATTTGATCGATACCGGGGGAAGAAAGGATTCCTCCCGCACGCGGGTCCATTTTTGCTCCCAGACGAATTCGTCCGCGATCTCGCCCCAGAATCCCTCGGGATCGTCGATCGATCGACGGTACCGGCGTTCGTATTCCTCGAACGACCCCATGTGGGCCCCGGCGGCGAAGGCGGGGTCGGGGGGGAAGGTTTTCCGCTCGCCGCTGTTCGGTTGATTGTCAGGGTTGGGTTTTTTCTCCTTGGTCATAGCTGGTCTTCTCTCCGTGGTGTGATTAGCCTTTTTTTGGTGAAAAATGGAGGTCGGTCTTTTTGGGTACTTTCGTGATCCATACCGTAAAACATCGCCGGGAGCACGGCTTTTCTTGCCCAAGATTACGCAGAAAGGTTGGTGTCGGACCCGTCCGGGTCAACCCTCCGCCTTGCGCGGATGGTGTTTCCGGTGGCCCGCGATGAGCCGGCCGGAGTCGACGGCGGTGTAAATCTGGGTGGTGGCGATGTCGCTGTGCCCGAGGAGTTCCTGGATGGCCCGCAGGTCGGCGCCGCCGCCGAGCAGGTGGGTGGCGAAGGAGTGGCGCAGCAGGTGTGGTTTGACCGGTTTGACGATGCCGGCCGCGCGGGCGTGGTTCCGGATAAGGAGCCAGATCGTTTTCCGGGAGATGGCGGTTCCGCGTTCGCTGAGAAAGACCGCTCCGCCGGTTTTGGCTTTGACGAAGGCGGGCCGTCCGGCGTCGAGGTAGCGCTGCAGCGCTTCGATCGCCTTCCGTCCCATCGGCACCACCCGCTCTTTGGAGCCCTTCCCGTAAACCCTCAGAAACCCGTGATCCAGGTCCACCTGCTGCAGGCTAAGCGAGCAAAGCTCCGAGACGCGCAGGCCGCTGGCGTAAAACAGCTCGAGGAACGCCTGGTCGCGCAGGCCGTAGGGCGTGGTGGTGTCCGGGGCGTTGAGCAGGGACTCCACTTCCGCCGCGGTGAGCGATCCGGGCAGGCGGCGGGTGAGTTTGGGTGAGGAAAGAAGCTCGGTCATGTCGTCGGGCCGGAGCCGCTCGCGCACCAGGTGACGCGAAAAGACGCGCAGGGCGGTCAGTTTGCGCGCCAGGCTGCTCACGGCGTACGCCTGTTCGTTGAGGGTGTAGATCCAATCGGTCAGGTGATGCGATTGCACCGCCCGCCAGCCGTCGACCCTTTTTTTGCGGAGAAACCGGGCGCAGGCCGAGAGATCGCTCCGGTAGCTGTCGACCGTGTTGGCGGCGAGCCCTTTCTCCAGTTCGAGGAAGGCCAGGAAATTTTCGATTTCCTCGAAAAATTCCGGCGGAATGGGGTCGGTCTTTCCGGCGGGTGTTGTCACGTCAGCGGTCGTCCTCCCAGTCGGGGGCGAAGGCGGGGTTGACCCGGCGTAGGTTCTTGGGGAGCCGGGCGATTTGTTCCAGGTCTTCCGCGTCGAGGTCGAAGTCGAAGATGGCGAAATTGGCCCGCAGGTTTTCCTCGCTGGAGCTCCGCGGAATGGCGGCGACCCGGTCCTGGCGGACGAGCCAGCGCAGGGCCACCTGGGCGGCGGTTTTGCCGTGTTTGCGTCCGATTTCGTCGAGCACCGGTTCCTTGAGGACGGCGCCCTGGCCCAGGGGGCTGTAGGCGGTCAGGAGCACGCCCTGGGCGCGACAAAGCTCCAGCAGCTTCTCCTGCCCGAGGAGCGGGTGGTATTCGACCTGGTTGGTGAAGACCGGGGCGAGGTCGCAGGCACGGCGCAAGTAGGCGGGCGGAAAGTTGCTCACGCCGAGGTGACGGATCCTGCCGGCCGACCGCTGGGCCTCCAGCGCTTCCAGGGTGGCGTCCAAGGGGAAGCGGTCGCTGGGCCAGTGGATCAGGCACAGGTCGAGGTAGTCGGTCTTCAACTGCCGCAGGCTTTTTTCGACGCTGCGCGCCAGCGGTTCCGGCTCGAGGTCGTCGAGCCAGACCTTCGAGGTCAGGAAGATTTCCGTGCGTTCGACACCGGATTCTTTCAGCGCTGTCCCCACGTCGGCTTCGTTGTCGTAGACGCGGGCGGTGTCGATGTGCCGGTAGCCCGTTTCCAGGGCCCGCAGAACCTGGCGCCGACAGGTGTCGCCGGTGAGCCGGAAGGTGCCGAATCCGAGCGCGGGAATGCGGGAGCCCTGGATCTCGAGATGGATCATGTGCGGTTTATTCTGTCATCGGGGGCGGTCGGATCAAGCTCCGTGTGGCCCGGTTCATCCGCGGACCGAAGGATTGACTCGACTCCCGGGGGCGGAGGCGTTCTCCTTGCGGACGATGTCGGTCCTTGAGTTCGCAGTGCTCGCTCCTTTTTCCTTGTTTGTCATCATCAATCCGCTCTCGACGGTGCCGCTTTTTTTGGCGATGACACCCAATGATCCCCCGGAGACGCGTGTTCGCATGGTACGGATTGCGTGTGTCGTGGCGGCGTTGATCATCCTGGTGTTCGCGTTGACCGGACAGTTCATTTTCACGATCATGGGGGTCGGCCTGCCCGCATTCCAGATCGCCGGGGGCATCATCCTGTTTTTTATCGCGTTTGAAATGGTGCGGGCGACCCGCCAGCGGCCCCGCCTGACCGAAGAGGAGGAGGAGTTGGCCACGGAGAAGGAGGATATCGCCATAACGCCGCTGGCGGTTCCGCTCCTCTGCGGGCCGGGAGCGATTTCCACCGTGATCATCCTCCAGACACAGGCCCACACCATCGGGCACACCGGCGTTTTGCTGGCGGCGGTCGTATTGGTGTACTTTGCCATTTACTGGATCCTCAAGGCGTCCGCCCACGGGGGTGAATGGCTCAATCCCATCCTGCTGCGGGTCATGCGGCGGTTGATGGGTTTGCTCTTTTCCGCCGTCGCCGTGCAGTTCGTGGTCAACGGCGTTCTATCGCTCCTGGGTTAATGCCCGCGTGCGTCCGGCTCGTCCGCTTCCGCCGTCTCCACCTTGGCCGCCTCGGTCTCGGGATCCACCCCTTCCACGTCGAATTCGCGCCGCAGGGCCCGGAACAGGTTGTAGCAGACGAATAAGAGGATGATGGAGAACGGCAGGCCGGTGGTGATCGATCCGGTCTGCAGGCTTTGCAGCGCCTGCTCGCCCCCGGTGTAGAGGAGGACCGCCGCGATGGAGCCTTCGGTGACGCCCCAGATGACGCGCTGGCGGGTAGGCGAACGTTTGCTTCCCCGGGTGATGAGGGCGTCCACCACGTAGGTGGCCGAGTCCGAGGAAGTCACGAAGTAAGTGATGATGAGAATGCTGGCGACGATCGAGGTGGCCAGGGCCCAGGGCAATTGCTGCAGGGTGGTGTAGAGGG
>PXDC01000154.1 GCA_003565135.1 Verrucomicrobiota bacterium | reverse complement strand
TCATTGATAATGAATGCGAATTGGGTGAGGCAAACGGAAGTAATACTATAAATAGATTCTATGCTACTTATTTAAGTATACTCAAATACTAAGAAAAAGACAGCATTAATTATGTAAAATTACGGGATCGTCCGGACACGGGTCGACGGCGGGATCGGCAGAGCGCCGTTCCCGGGAACGGGTTAGCGGAAAGGTAATGGCCTCCGGTTAAACCCGCAGTAGAACACGCGTCCCGTGCGACCGGGTTTATCCCGGGAGATCCGGGGCCCCGGAGAATCGGGGGATAAACCCCCTCGCTACGAAGCAATCCGAAAACCTGGCGATGGGGAGTAGTGTATGGCCGGAAAGCCATTCCCGGGCGCGCGTGTTACCGTCGGTTCGACCCGGGGTGTTGCCCGGGTGCGGGGGGCTGAGCACCGGGGCTGGGATCGGCGGCGTTACACCGGCGTTACCGACAAGCCGGACCGTACCGCCACCCTGGGTGCGGTCGCCGGTATCAACCGCTCGCCATTTCCCAGATCCGGAAGACACTCATGCCGCAGAGGACCAGAAACGCGAACCCGGCCCAGGTGTTGGCCCACCAGGGCATGCGGTGGTCCCCCACCACGCGCGGGTGATTGGCGAGGAGAATGATCACGAGGGCGCAAAGCGGCACGGCCAGGATGGTGGACTTCTGTGCGAGCACGATACCGTCGATGGGCGTGCCCGCCTTCATCAGGTACACCCCCGCGATCAGCCCGACCACCATGGCGATCCCGGTGAAAACCCGGGTCGACCAGGCATTGACGTTGGCGGTCAGACCGAGACCGTCGGCCAGGAGACCGCCGCCCACCATGGCGTTGACGATGGTCGAGGAAAAGGCGGCGGCCAGAAAACCGAGGCTGAACAGTACGACCGCCGTCGACCCGAGGAGAGGTTCCAACTGGGCCGCCAGGTGCGCGGCGTCCCGAATCTGTTCCCCCTGCAGGACGGTGGCCGAGGTAATCATGATCATGAAGGTCACCACGATCAAAACACTCACCCCGCGGAGCGAACCCCGCACCGCGCGGCTCAAGTCGTCGGCTCGCCACCCTTTTTGCTGGGCGAGCGTCGACTGGTACAGGGCTGCGATCACGGAAAACGTCGTCGCCACCAGCGCAGCCATCAGGCCGGTGGCCTCCAGTCCCCAGCCGCGCGGCACCAGTCCCGACAGGATTCCGAGAAGATCGGGACGGGCAATCAGCAGGTTGACCACGAAACTGGCCAGCATGACCAGCACCAGGGCCATCATAACCCGCTCGATCCAGCGGTAAAGCTGCCGTGCGGCAAAAACAAAAACAAAGGCCACCACACCGACGACCCCGATCCAAAGCGTGCCGTCCACGCCGGTTAAGGTCTCCAAAGCGGTACTGCACGCCAGGTAGTTGCCCATCTGGAAGGAAGCGCACACGGTGAAGGCGAGGATGCCCACGATCACGGCGAGCCAGCGACCGTAAATCCGCGCGGTCTGGGTCAGGGCCGACTCCTGTTTGAGCACGCCGATACGGGTCGCCATGGCGGTGAACAGCAGCATAAAACTGCCCGTTATGAGCAGCGCCCACAACATCCCGTAACCAAAAGTGGCGCCCACGCTCGACGACACCACGATACTGCCCGGCCCGATCACGACCGAAGCGGTGATGATTCCCGGTCCCAGCGAGCGCCACCAGTTTTGTTTTTGGTTCGATTCGCCCGCCGGCGACGATTGGGCATCCGCTGCAGTAGTCATTGGTCTTCTTTAAAATCGGCTTCCGTCGCTTATGGCAAGCGTTAACCCGGTCGGCGGCGGACGTTGCCTAGCGAAACGCCTCTTCCAGCGCTTCCCGGGTCCAGACCTCGTCGCGCTCGGCGCTGATGGTCCGGATCTCGGCGACCTGCCCTGCGGTGACCGGTTCGGCCCGGTGCCCCCAGGAACGTCGGATATAGGTCAGGATGGCGGCCAGGGCATCGTCCTCCAGCGCGTGCATCGGGGGCATTATCAATTCGTCGCCCTCGAGGCCGTGCAGCACGATTTTGACCAGCGGTTCCTTGTCCCCGGTCACCCACTCGGAATCCACGAGCCCCGGGGCCAGTCCGGCCATACCCATGCCGTCCCGCTGGTGGCAGGCCGCGCACGCCACCATGTACTGCTGGCGTCCGGCGTCCACCAGCGCCTGCATGTCCTCGCTCAATTCCGCCGGCTCGGCCGCATCTTCATCCGGATCGGGCCATTCGAATTTTCCCGCCAATTCGGCCGCCGCGCGACGGACGTCGTCGTCCTCTGAAACGAGGAGGCCGGTCAGGGCGACCGGCTCCGTATCCAGGTTCCTGACCCCGGACTGATCCATACCGGCAATTACGGCCAGCCGCTGCCACTGGGGGCGTTCGGCTTCGTCCGCGATGGCGTCGAACAACGCGTCGATGCGGGGGGACGCCCCCTCCCGCATCACGGCGGCGGCAAAAGCGGACACCACCCGTTCGTACCCGTCGCGCCGTTCGCTCCAGGATGCGTCATCCATGATGTGCGCAATGAACTCCAGCTCGCGACCTTCCAGACCGCTCAGGACAGCTTCGACCATGAAGGGCCGGTCCGCCCGGCGTTGCAAGAGGTCGGCCATGGCGGCCTCGGCCTCGGTGCCCCTTGCCTCGCCCAGGGAAAGGGCCGCCTGGAGCTCCACCTGTCGTGGCGCCCCGTTGCCCGCCATCCCGGCCACCAGGGCTACGGCGCGGGATTCGTTATCCCGGAGCCACGGCTCGCTCACGCGGATCGCGTGCGCCGCCACCCAGGGTTCCGGATCGCCCAGGGCTTCCTCCAGGAGGTCGAGGTCCAGCCCGCCGAGCCCTTCCAACGTCCAAAGCGCGTGGATACGCGCCAAATGATTCTCATGGTTCACCGCCATATCCCGCAGCGCCGGAACCGCGGCCTCATCCCCCCGGTCGACGAGGACCCGCTGGGCCGTGTCCCGCCACCAGCCGTTGGGATGGGCCAGGTGCGCGACGATTTCCCGGGCCGACTCCGACGACATGCGGGGCCACTCCCCGGGTTCCTCCGACTCGTGCACCACGCGGTAGATCCTTCCCAGGGCGACCGGTTCCTCCAATCCCCGGTCCTCCACCTGTTTGCGCAGGTAGGTGGTCACAAACTGCCGGTGCTGGAGAACGCCGCGGTACATATCGACGATGTACATCGCCCCGTCCGGCCCGGTGTAGAGATTGACCGGGCGGAACCGCTCGTCGGTCGAGTTCAGGAACTCGGCTTCCTCGTAGGCGTTTTCGGCATCGAGGATGCCGCCCTCATCCTCCGTGATCAGGCTGCGGCGAATAAAGTGGGCGGCGGGTTCGGCGATAAAGGCGTTGCCGTAGTATTCTTCCGGAAACTGGTCTCCGCGGTAAATGACCGGCCCGCAGGCAGCCGTGAAACGCCGCAGCGTGCCGTCGTCCCGGAGCTGCACCCGCCGGTTGACACCCGGGGTAATCCGGGCCGGCCAGGTCGTCTGGTCGTGCGCGACCCGTTCGTAAACGCCGCCCATGGAACCGGGAATGATACCGCGGCGGGCGGGAAAATTGCGGTTGCGCGTGTAGTAGTGGTTCGGCACCAGGTCGGCCCTCAGGTGATCCGAGTTGGAATTGGTGAAATGCCGCCCGTAGTTGTCCTGGGACAAGCCCCACTGCCCCCGCAGCAGGGCCGGCTCCCGGACCCACTCGCCGTCGAGAAAACGGTACCGGCCGCCGTCGTGCATGGCGCTGTGGACCCAGTTGTCCAACCCCACGGTCAGGCTGTTGCCGCCGTGTTCGGGGTTGGCCTCGCGGTGCGAATAGTCGTCCGCCACCAGCGTTTTCTCATCCGCCCGTCCGTCGCCGTTCGTGTCGCGGGTGAACCAGAGGTTGGGCGGTTCGGCGATCAGGACACCCCCGGCGACCACTTTGATGGCCCGCGGGAGGATGAGTTCGTCCAGGTAGACCGTGCTCGTGTCCATTTTTCCGTCGCCGGTGGTATCCTCGAGGACGACGACCCGGCTGACCGGGACAATCTCACCCTCACCGTCCACGTTCGGCATGTAACTGCGCATCTCGACCACCCAGATCCGGCCGTCTTCATCGAAGTCGATGGCCACCGGATCGTGGATCAGGGGTTCGCTCGCCACCAGCTCCACCCGGAAACCCGGCTTCACCGTGAAGGACTCCAGGGCCTGCTGCGGGGAAAGCACCGGTGCCGGCGGAATTTCCCACTCTTCGGGCGGATCGGACTTGTCGATTTCGGATCGGTCGCCGGCCTGGCCCCGGGCCAGGCTGGCGGCACAGAGGAGCACCAGAAAGAAGACAATAGGTCGAAACAGCATAAGCAGACGTAATTAGCAGGTTATGGAAAGGGGAAAAAGGGAAAAGTTTCCCCCTAATCCTCCAACGCCACCCGCAGCCGCATAAACCGTTTGCGGTAATCGTCGACCGGAACGCTGTCCCGGACCGTCACGGTTTCCACGTGGCCCTCGGAAATCACCTCGACGATCCGGTCCTCGCCCAGGATTTCCCATTCGCGCAGGTCCCCGGAAGACTCGACCCGAATGGCGGCGTCCCCCGAATCGGTCCGGCGCTGGAACCGCAGGGTCAGGTACCGGTCTCCGGTGGTTTCGTCGCTCACGATCTCCATGCGCGGCAGCGACGACCGCTCCGGCGCAACCGGATCCAGTCCCAGGGCGAACCGGTGCAGATTGGGAATTCCCCACCCGCCCGGATCGGCCAGCGGTCCGACCGTGTCCGGATCGGTAAAAGCCCCGCCGTCGAAGTGGAGGTGCAGCCAGTTGGCGTAACCCGTTTGCCCGGATTGCAGGATGACGCCGTTCCGTCCGACGATGACAAACGCCTGCGCGCCGAAAGCGACCCGCTCGAGGGTTTCCGGAACATTGCCGGCATTCGGGACCCAGGATTCCCCGTCGTCCGAAGTCACGATGGCGCCCCGCGTGCCGGCGGCGACAAAAAGCTGACCGGCAAAATGCACCGCGTGCAGGTCTTCCGCCGTGGACGGTTCGTGTTCCGTCCAGGTTTCCCCGTCGTCGGAAACCAGCACCACGGGACCGTGCCCCACGGCGACAAAGCGGCCGCCGCCGTGGGCCACGCCGCGCAGGTAGGCCGAAACCGGCGCCTGCCGCCGGGTCCAGTCCAGCCCGTCGAGCGAGGTCACGACATGGCCGCCCTCGCCGACCGCGACAAAACGGCCCGCTCCGTAGGTGACGTCGCGCAGGGAGATAAAATCGCCCGCAAACCGCGTTCGCCAGGTCCCGTCCTCGTCCCGAAGCCGGATCCGACCGTCCGCCCCGACCGCAACAAAGCGTCCGGCGCCATAGGTCACCGCCCGCAGGTCGCGGATGGTCAGCGAGTCCATCTCGACCCAGGCCGCGCCGTCTTCGGACTCCAGCAGGGTACCGGCATTGCCGGAAATCACGTAACGGTCGTCGCCCCGGGCGATGCCGCGCAGATGCTCGTCGATCCCGGTTTCCCGCCGCGTCCAGCTCCGGCCCCCGGCGGATTCGAGGAGCGTTCCCGCCGCGCCGACGGCGAGGAATCGTGTCCCGTCAAAAACCACGTCGAACAGGTCGGCACCGGTTCCGCCATCCCGGGCGAACCAGGAGAACAGCAGCGGCAATTCGGGGATAAAGTCGGTTTCGAGCACAAAGACGGACACAAACGCCGACTCCACCACGTCGCCGGAATCGAAGGTAACCCGCACCTGAAGGAGGAAATCGCCGGTCGTTGTCGGGGTCCAGGGCAGGACGAACGGCGCCTCGGAGCGGGTCCCGAGCGGTTCGCCTTCAACCAGGAATGCCGCCTCGGTGATGGTGAAAAAAGCCCCCTCGTCGGGATCGATCACCGTCAGTTCCACTTCCTCGCCCAGGACGATTTCATCCCGCGAGACGCGGAGCTCCACCTGGGGCACCGGCGCCGTGATTTCGATGGCAAGCGAATCGGAGACCGCCTCGTTGCCCGCCTGATTGCGGACACGGGCGCGGAGTTCGTAATGCCCGGGATCGAAGCCGAGGAAGGTAAACGGCAGTTCGAACCCGCCCGACACCGGTTCGGCCTCCCCCAGCACGTCGTCACCGACCAGGATCTCGACCACGTCGATGGGACTGCCCGTCGCCCAGGCCTCCGCGCGCAGGGACACCGGCTCGTTCAGGGGGAGCTGTACGGGGCCCCCGGGATTGATCACGGTGAATGCCGCCTCGGGATTGACCATTCCGACCTCGAGGACCCCGCGGGTAACGGCGACGTCGATATACTCGTGCGGCGACGCCCCCCCTCGTTCGAGGGGAGTGATGTGGAGACCGGTCAGGGGGTCGGAGAAGGTCTCGCCGATCCCGAGCGGCGCGTCTTCGGCCGACACCGGAATGCCGGTCCCGGCCAGCGCATCCGGATGCAGGTTGATGAGGTGGTTTCCCGTCCGCGATCCCTCGTCGCCCCAGGAAACGAGCACCCCTTCGGACGCCCGTTCGTTGTCCTCGAACAGGCGTCGGAACTCGATCCAGTAGTCCTTGATCGGAGCGTCGGGAAAATCGCGGTGGTCGTCGACCAGGACGCGGATGGCATGGGCGCGATCCAGCGCCAGCGAAGCGCCGCCGTCGAGCCGGTGGAGCCGGTAGGTGCCGGTGGAGGCCCCTTCCGGGATCCGGTGTGTGTTCACATCCGGCAGCCAGCGGAGCAGGTACTTGAAGGTTGCGTTGAAGTGGTTCCGGGGAAAGGCCTCCGCGCCGCTCATGATGTCGAAAACATTACCCAGTTCCACCGTGCGGCCGTTCTCCACGGGGTAATCCCCCAGCGGTCCCGCCGGCTCCCAGTACCAGGAGTGGAAAAGGCCGAAGTTATGCCCCAACTCGTGGGCCGCCACCCCGGGGTGAAAATCACCCAGGACCCACGCGCCCCTGCCGCCCAGCAGGCCGAACCCGGCCGGCATGCCGGCGATCCCGCCGGAGACGACCATGTCGAATTCATAGTCGGCAACATAACCGGCGTCGCGCGCGGCCGCCCTCGCCTGGGCGAGCACCGCTCCCGGCTCCAGGTCACCGTCTTCGGGAAGGGTCAGGGTCAGCGTTTCCGTGACGAGCATGGTGCGAAAGGAGAATTGCTGAAACGAGTTGGCCCGGAGGTAATCATTCAGTTCCGGCAGCCCCGCGGCCACGGCCTCCGCTTCCGGCGGATCGATCGGCGCCCCCTCGTCATCGTCCTCCGGTTCGAATCGCACCGGCATGACCAGGATCCGCTTTTCCCCCCGGGTTTCGTACAAACGGGGCATCCAGCCGTCCTCGGTGTCGGCAATGTAGTCGTCGGAGAGCGCCATAAAATGTTCCCCGGCGCAACCGGTCCCGCCGCAGAGGAGAAAAACCCCCTCCGGCGTCTCCGCCGCCACCGCGTCCGGAGCCACTTCCCTGGGAGAACGCGACGTATCCGTCATCCCGCCGGTGGCGCAGTCGACCTCAAAAACCGTTCCGGTCCGGGCGATGCTTTCCCCCGGTTCCATCCGGCGCAGGGGGCTCTCGTGCAGCGCGAGCATCCCGTCGAGGGCCACCCCGTGCAGGGAAAGATCCGCCTGGGATGGTTGTTCGAGCCGGCGACCGTAGGCGAACGCCCGGTAGGTCTCGCCCGCGATGTGGGCGTAGCGCCGGTACCCGTGCCCGGCGCCGTTCGCCTTCCCCCTTTTTGTCACCCCGTACACCTCGAGTTCGCCGCTTCCCGCGACCCACGCTTCCAGGTGGTCCGTGACGGACCCGGGCAGCGCCTCCCGTCCGGACCGGGGAAAAGCCAGCGCCAGGGCCGCTTCCGGGTCGTCCCGAATCAGCCGGCGCATGACCTCGCGCCGTTCCCGCGCCAGCTCGATTCCGCGTTCTTCGAGCGCGCGCCTGGCCGGTTCCGCCGCCTCCGCGTACCGCTCGGCCCAGGCGGGAAACGCCGCCATCGGGCCCGGTCCCGATCCGCGGGTCGCGACGCCTTCACCCGCGCTGCCGAGGCCCGGCGGGATCGCCGTTGCGGGTCCGGCCTCGCCGGACATGGCGGGGGCCGGGGCCGCCCGGGGAGTCGGGCCGGTTTCGCCGGAGGGTGACGGCGGGGAGAAACCGATCCAGAATAAAATTCCGGCCAGCACGGCGGATGCGACCGGCAGGGTGAACTTGAGGTGGACAGGGGATGGCATGAACTCGAGGGACTGGATTTTTTCCCGGCACGGCAATCGGTACGAGGCGACCGGGCGGGGACAACGAAACTGCGGCTGTGACGCGGGCAGGTTGGCCGGTAACCGCGGGCGACGCCAGCTTTCTTTTCCCGCCGTCCCCTATTCGCGTACTTTTTCCGCCTTCAATTCGATCAGGCGGCAGAGCGAATCGAGGTTTTCGTGCACGCTTCCGCCGCTGTCGATCCGGCCGATCAAGGTTCGGAAAATATCCTGTTTGGACCACTTGAGATCCTGGATCCGCTCCTCCACGGTTCCCTCGGTCAGGAGGCGGTAAACAAACACCGTATTGCTCTGGCCGATACGGTGAACCCGGTCGATGGCCTGCTCCTCCACCGCCGGGTTCCACCAGGGGTCGAGAAGAAAAACGTAGTCCGCGGCGTGCAGGGTGATTCCCGTGCCGCCCGCCCGCAGGCTGACCAGGATGATTCCCGCCCCGTCGTGCTCCTGGAAGGCGCGAACCGGTTCGTCGCGGCGACGGGTTCCTCCGTTGAGCGCGAACCGGGGGATGTCCGGGAAGGCGGTTCGCAAGCCCCGGTCGATCCGGTCGAGCAGGCTGACAAACTGGCTGAAAATAACGACTTTATGCCCCGCTTCCAGGATCTCGGGCAGCTTCTCCATCAACAGGTTGATCTTCCCGCTTTCCTCCAGGGGCGCGCTGATCCACGGCAGCAGTCCCGGGTCACAACAAACCTGCCGCAGTCGCGTCAAAAGCGAGAACAAGGTGAACGACCGATCGCGCATGGAGCCGGCCTCGTCCTTGCCGCTGGTCAGGCGTTCGATCCCCTCCCGGCAAATCACGGCGTACTCTTCGCGCTGGATATCGCTGAGCGGCGCGGTGAGCGTCATCTCCACCTTGCGGGGAAGTTCGCGGGCCACCACGCTCTTCGTGCGGCGCAGGATGAACGGCGCGATCTGCACCCGGAGACGTTCCATGCTCGCCTCCGGCGCCTCCTGAGCGGCTTCCTCGAAGGCGGCCCGGGAGCCGAGGAGACCCGGCATGAGGAAACGGAAGAGCGACCAGAGATCGAGCTGACGATTCTCCAGGGGCG
>PXDC01000371.1 GCA_003565135.1 Verrucomicrobiota bacterium | reverse complement strand
TTTCCCGGCCGGTGCGACCGCGGCCCTGGCCCACCTGCTGGGACGCGGTTACGAATCGCTTCACTGGGTGATGCCTTTCGAGGGGGATTCGGCGGTGGACCTGATGAAAACGGCGTTCGTTGACCGCGCCGCGGCCCTGGGTATCCGATCGCGGATCGGCGAGGTATTGGACGGCAGTACGCCCGCCGCCCGGGAGAACCTGGTCCGGACCATCGCCGCGAAATCGAAACGGGTCGGGTTGTTCTGTCCGGAAGACAATGTCGCGGTGCTGGTGCGCGACGCCCTGCGCGGACGTGGCATCCGGGTGCCGGACCGGGTGGGGCTGCTGGCCGGGATGGGTACCGGAACGGCGCAGGAAGCGGGCATAGCCTCCGTCCGCTACGACTTCGTACAAATGGGACGGGAGGCGGCCCGTCAGCTCATAACGGGGTCGCCCGATCGCCGCCGGCTCGCGCCGACCCTCGAACCGGGCGATACGACGTAGGTGGGGCGGCGTCGGGTGAACGTTGAGCCTTGAACCCCGTCTCCTGAATCGAGAACCTGAAACCGGATGGCAACGTATGTGATTGGAGACGTGCACGGGTGTTACCGTACCCTGCGGCGGCTCCTGGACCGGATCGACTGGGATCCGGTCCGGGATCGACTGATCTTCACCGGCGACCTTGTGAACGGACCGGATTCTCTCGCGGTTCTGCGCTGGGCCCGGGAAAACGAGGTGGAAACGGTGCTGGGCAATCACGACATCCACCTCCTGGCCGTGATCCAGGGGACACGGAAGCTGCGCGAATCCGATTCCCTGGACGATCTGCTGGGCGCTCCGGACCGCGATGAACTGGTGGACTGGCTGCGGAAACGGCCGATGTTGATCCGTCTCGCCGGAGCCGCGGTGGTCCATGCCGGGCTGATGCCGCAATGGACGCTGGAAACGGCGGAGCGGCTGGCGCGGGAGGTGGAGGCGGCGCTGGGAGGGGATAGTCCCGGCGACACCCTGGAGCATCTATTCGGCAATAAACCCAAAAAATGGTCGGAGGAACTTACGGGCGAAAAGCGCCTGAGGATCGCGGTCAACGCCATGACCCGCATGCGGGTTGTCAAAGCCGACGGCCGGCTCGACATGAAGTTCAAAGGATCCCCCCAAAAAGCCGACGGGGGCCGCATGCCCTGGTTCGAAGCGCCGGCGGCCCGCCCGCGGGAGGTGGAAATCTTTTTCGGTCACTGGGCCGCCCTCGGTTACTACCAGGGCAACGGTGTGGTCGGGCTCGACAGCGGCTGCGTGTGGGGAAAGGCGTTGACGGCCTTCCGTCTGGAAGACCGCGCTGTCTTTCAGCAGGATTCGGAAAGGTCGACCGGGCACTAGACGGGGAGGACGTCCGCCGCCCGGCGTTTTCGGCCGGCCTACGTCATATCGGCGAGGCGAAAGTCGACCTGGCGTTTGTAGCGGTCGACCCGTTCGGTGACCACGTCGACGGTCTGACCGATTGAGAACTTCCGCTTCTTACGTTTTCCGATCAGCATGGTTCCGTCTCCATTGAGCAGGTAGTGGTCGTCGCTGAGGGTGGAGATATGGACCAGTCCGAAGGTCTGGGACTCCACCAGTTCCACGAACATGCCGTGGTTTTTGATGTCGGTGACCGCCGCCCTGAAGCGGGTTTTCTCCTTCTTGGCGAGCTCCCGCTCGAAGAACTCGAGCTGTTTCACTTTGTTGTGTTCGCGCTCGGCCTCAGTGCTGTTCTGCTCGGTGACAGTCAGGTGCTCGGCGATGCCTTCGAGGTCCGCCTGGGTGTACTTTCGGGTCTCGTGGAGGGGTTTCCGCTTCTGGTGGCGGCTGAGGAAATTCTCGAAGATCCGGTGCACGATGAAATCGGCGTACCGGCGGATGGGGGAAGTGAAGTGGGTGTAATTGCGCTTGGCCAGCCCGTAATGCCCTTTCGGTTCGGCCTGGTACCGGGCCTGTTTGAGGCTGCGCAGGAACTGGATGCGATGGGTGTACCCCTGGGGGTGTTCCTTGATTTTCTGCAGTGCCCGGGTGACCTCGCGCTTGTTGGTGAGGTCGCCGACGCGAATGCCGTGCGTGGCGAGGTACTCCCGGAACTCGTTCAACTTTTCTTCATCCGGTTTGTCGTGGACCCGGTAAATGGCGGGGACGGCGTGATCCTTGAGGATTTTTGCAATCGCCTCGTTGGCCAGCAGCATGTACTCCTCGATCAACTGGTGACTCTCGTCGTACTCGATCAGCTCGATCCGGTCGGCAAACCCCTTTTCATCAACCAGGATTTTCACCTCCGGCATGTCGAGATCGAGGCTGCCGTTGCGCATGCGCTTTTGGCGCAGACTGCTCCCCAGCGTCCACAGGTCCCGGATCGAATCCTGCAGGGTGCGAAGCTCCTCGTCCGACAACGAACTCAGGGGACGCCCGGTGGCCCCGGTCTGGTGCGCGGGGGGCAGGGGAAGTTGGCGCGCCTTTTCCAGGTCATTCTCTTTCAACAGGGTGTAAGCCTGCCGGTAGGTGAGCCGCTTCCGGCTGCGAATGACGCTGTTGGCGAATTCCACGTGCTGGATTTTGCTCTTGGAGAGCGTGACCAGCACGCTCTTGGTCAGCCGGTCCTCGCTTTCTTTGAGACTGCAAAGGCCGTTGGACAGCTTGTGGGGCAGCATCGGCACCACGGTTCCGATCAGGTATGTGGAGTTGCCGCGGCGTTTGGCCTCGACGTCGAGGGGCGATCCGGGAGAGACGTAGGCCGCCACGTCGGCGATGTGGATCCCCACGCGGTACGTGCCCTGCGAGACTTTCTCGATGGAAAGGGCATCGTCGAAGTCCTTCGAGTCATCCGGATCGATGGTGAAGGTCGTCATCTCCCGAAGGTCGAGGCGCCCCTTGAGGTCCTTGGCGGAAACGGTTTCCGGCAGGCGCGCAATCTCGTCGACCACCTCTTTGGGGAACTCGGCATCGAGGTCGAATTTCCGAAAGATCGCCTTGAGTTCGGCCGACGGCTCGTGGGTGCGGCCGAGAACCTCGATGAGATCGCCTTCCGGATTGACGTGCCGCTGCTTCCATTCGATCAGCTTGGCCACCACCTTGTCCCCGACCTTCGGCACGGGTTTCAGCGACGTCTCCTTCGGATCGGGAACGATGATGTCGTGGATGAGGCGGGGGTCGTCCGGTACCACGTAATAGAACAGCTTGGCCTTTTCGAGGGTGCCGGTTATGGTGGTGCGACCGCGCTCCAGGATCCGGATGACCCGTCCGTAAACCTCGGGCTCATCCTTGCCTCCCCGGCCCCTGGCGGCGGAGCGTCTCCGGCGGCTGGGTGCCTCCATCAGGCGCACCAGGACGCGGTCCCGGTGCATGGCCACCCAGGTGTCTTCCGCACTGATGGTGATCGGCCGCTCACTCCGGGCTTCCAGGTGGGGATCGCGGCGCAGGATGGCGCTGCCGCTCTGGCGGAAATGAATGGTTCCGCTGACGAGGTTGGCGTCCTGGGGAATACAGAGCCGGTTTTTCTTGATGCGGGCGATGTAACCCCGGGTCAGAAGGGTTTCGATTTCGGTATCAAACTCCTTTTCCTCCTTCCGGGACAAACTGAGCGCCTGCACCAGCTCGTTTCGGCGCGCCGGCACATAATCGGAGCGTCGCATGTGCTGGAGGATCTTATCTCTTAGTAGCATGCAGTTTGGTAGCGGTCTTTAAACCGGAGATCAAGCCTTCTCATCGACGGTGCCGGTAACCGACCGCCGGGGGCGCGATTGGCCGCGGGACGAGGCTGCCCGCGGACGGCCCACCGGGATGACCAATGGCACGAATCGGTAAAAGTTTCTCCCGATCAGGAATTTTCGTTGGCGGCCGACCGCGCGTTTTGTTAACTGGGTTCTCATGAGACTGGTCCATGCCACGGGAGAGCTTTTCCCCTACATCAAAACCGGAGGCCTGGCGGATGTGGCGGGCGCGGTGACCCGCGCGCTCGCCGATTACGGGCACGAAGTTGCGGCGTTTCTGCCGGGATACCGCCCCGTCCTCGAACACCCGGAGTTGGCCCGGGCGGAAACGCTTTTCTCCTTCGGCATCGATATGGGGAGCGATTTTCTCAAAGGGGAAATTCTTACGGTAAAACCGCGGAAAAACCTGACCCTCTACCTGGTGTGCCGCGACGAGTACTTCGACCGGCGGTATCCCTACGGCCGGCCGGATCGCGATTACGAGGACAACGCCGAGCGGTTCATCTTTTTCTCCAAGGCGGTGGTGGAGGTCCTGGTCCGGACCGCTTTCAAGCCCGATGTCGTTCACTGTCACGACTGGCAGACCGCGCTGGTGCCGGTGCTGCTCCGGATTGAGGAGCGGCGGCGGGCGATCGAAATCGCCGGCAAGACGGTCTTCACCATACACAATCTCGCTTTTCAAGGCGTTTACCCGAACAAGGTTTTCGGCCTGACCAACCTGCCCGCCGAACTGCTCAATATCGACGGGCTGGAATACTACGGGCAGGTCAACCTGCTCAAAGGCGGCATCCTCTTTTCCGATGTCCTCACGACGGTGAGCCCGACCTATGCCCGTGAGATCCTGACGCCGCAGTTCGGATGCGGGCTCGACGGGGTGTTGTCCATGCGGGCCGACGACCTGGTGAGTGTCCTCAACGGCATCGACGCCGAGGTCTGGAATCCGCAGAGCGATCCCCACCTGCCGGCGGCGTTCAGTGCCTCCAACCTCAAGGGGAAACAGGCCTGCCGCCGGGAACTGCTTCGCCGGTGCGGTCTCGGGGAGGATTTTGAGGGTCCGGTTTTTGCCATGATCTGCCGGTTCACCCAGCAGAAAGGGATCGAGGTGCTGCTGGAGACGAGTGATTTTTTCACCTCGGGGGACACCCGTTTGATTATACTGGGAAGCGGAACGGCGGAATACGAACGCCAACTGGCGGAATTCGCCGACGCCCACCGCGATTCCGTCTACCTCGGCCGAAAACACGACGAAGAGCTGAGTCACCTCATCGAAGCCGGCAGCGATTTTTTCCTCATGCCGTCGATTTTCGAACCCTGTGGTCTCAACCAGATGTACAGCCAGCGCTACGGCACCGTGCCGGTGGTGAGCCGGGTGGGGGGGCTGGTCGACACGGTCGTCGACATCGATAAATCGCCGGGGAAGGGGACCGGGATCCACTTTCTCCCCAACGATCCGGCCGATTTCCGCCGGGCGCTCGAACGGGCGGTGGCGCTTTTCGGCGACCGAAAGGCGATGCTCGAGGTTATCCGGCGGGGGATGAAAAAAGACTTCAGCTGGCAGACCGCGGTACGCGGGTACGAGGCGCTGTACCGGAAAATTCTCTGATCCCGCCCTTATCTTTACTTTTTCGCCTTAGATAGTCATAATAATAAATTGACGTCAGGCGGAATCCGGTTAAGACTGGGGGTATGTTGATGGAGACGGAAGAGCTGGCCGGGTTAAACCGGGACCTGGAGGGCCGCAGCGCGGAGGACCGGGTGCGCTGGGCGTCGGACCAGTACCGGGACAAGCTGGTCCTGAGCACCAGTTTCGGGATCCAGTCGGCCGTCATGCTGCACCTGGTGACACAGATTGTGCCGGACATCCCGGTGATCTTTGTGGACACGGGATACCTGTTCCCGGAAACCTACCACTTTGCGGAAAACCTGCGGAAGCGCCTTGGTCTCAATCTGAAAAAATATCATCCCCGGCAGAGTGCGGCCGAACAGGAGGCGCTCTACGGCCGCCTGTGGGAGCAGGGCGTCAAGGGACTG
The DNA here is from genome assembly GCA_003565135.1 of Verrucomicrobiota bacterium. Lineage (GTDB taxonomy): Bacteria > Verrucomicrobiota > Verrucomicrobiia > Opitutales > T3Sed10-336 > PXDC01. The sequence goes on along the minus strand of PXDC01000371.1, from coordinate 3,555 downwards.
GAAAAGTACAACTTTATCAACAAGGTGGAACCGATGAACCGGGCCCTGAGTGATCTGGGCGCGGAGGCGTGGATGGCCGGTCTGCGCCGCTCCCAGGCCAGCACCCGCCGGCACCTCGGCGTGGTGCAGGTGCAGAACCGGCTCATGAAGATCCACCCGGTGATCGATTGGAGCGACCGCGACATATACCGGTACCTCAAGAAACACGGTCTCCCGTACCATCCGCTCTGGGAGAAGAACTACGTATCGGTGGGAGACTGGCATTCCAGCGCCCCCTTGAGTGTGGGACAGAAACCGGAGGAAACCCGCTTCAACGGTATCAAACGCGAGTGCGGCCTGCACGAACTGTCGGGCCAGATCGATTTCCAGATCTGAGCGGACCCGGCACCTTCAGGGGTCACTTCACGCTCGGCAAGTCGACCACGCGATGTTCCTCCATGGCCCGGTCGGCCGTATAACACAGGAGGTGGCCGTAAATGGAATCCTCCAGGTCGGTGCATGAGATCGACCGCGGTTCGCCCCTGAGCGTGCGGACAAAATCACCCACCAGGCGCAAGTCTCCGCCGCCGTGGCCCCCGAAGGCGCCGTGCATGTCCCCGCCCTGGTTCAGGTCCACCTCCTCCTCCCGGAACTCGTTGCCGGGGGAGGGGTCGATCGTCCGCACCACGAACCGGCTTTCCTCGAGGCAACCGCGTATCTCACCCAGGGTGCCGACGATGTGGATCGACCGCGATCCCTTGGCCGTCCCGCCGACCATGTTGTGGGTGGCGGTGGCGCCGTCCGCGAAGTTGATGTTCACCGACTGGTGGTCAACAACGTCATTGTCGTGATGATACACGCAGCGACCGTACGGGTTGTCCTCGCGTTTGAGGGCCTCCTCTTTTTGCTCCAGGGTCGGGTTTTCGATGTGCTGGAGGTCGTGCCAGACGTAAAAGGACCAGCGGTCCGGATGGTCGAGGTAATGCTTGCGGGCCGAGTAAAGGCATTTTTCCTCGACCTCGGCGGGGCAGTCGACGAGGCAGCGTTGACCCGCGCCTTCGGGCGCCATTTCGGGCCGGAATTGCATCAGGCTTCCGAAACTGCCCACCGCCGTGGGAGCGGCGTCGTTTTTTATCCAGGCGATCAGGTCGAGATCGTGACAACACTTGCTCAGCAGCATGGAGGTGTGGCAATGCCGGCTGTTGCCGTGTTTGCCACGAACGAAGCTGACCGTCATGTGGTGGTAGGAGACGTGTTCGGTGGTCTGGATATTGATGATTTTCCCGATCGCCCCTTCCTCGATCTTTTTGCGAATCCCGACGTAAAACGGGGCGTAGCGAAGCACGTGGCAGATCATCACGCGGCGTCCGTGTTTTCGGGCCGCCCGGACGAGCGTCCACATGTCCTCCTCGCTCGGTGCCAGCGGCTTTTCCAGCAACATGTCATACCCGGCCTCCAACAGGGGCAGGGCGGTGGAGACGTGCTGGTGGTCCATGGTTCCATTGATCACGGCATCAGCCAACTTCGGCTGTTTTGCGAGTTCCTCGGCCGAGTCGAAGCATTGCTCCGGCTTCAGATCGAACATGTCGCACGCCTTGCGCTTCGGGATTTCGGCGGGATCGGCCACCCCGACGATGCGGAGTTCGTCGGGATGTTTTTTCGCGTACGAGGCATAGGTCAAAGCCCGGTGGCCCGCTCCGACAATTACAGCTGTGATAGGTGTCGTCATCATTTAAAAATCGATTCAGCGGGATTCATTCGGATCGAGTTCGACCGTTGTGTTCTCTTCCGCGCTGCGGTGGACCGCAAGCGCGATGCGGGTGGCCGCCAGCCCGTCTTCGCCATCGGGGTAGGTACCCTGCAACCGATCGAGGGAGCCCCCCTTCCGGAGAAACGTCACGTTGTCGACAAAGTCGAGCAGGCTGTCAATGCCGTAACCCGAGTAGATCGTCCGGCCGAATCGGTCGGTTTTTCCCATAATAAAATGATTGTTGTACGTGCGCATTCCCTCGCCGGTCAGGCAGGATTCGGCGCCGCGGTCCTGTGAGTCAACCGCGTAACACCCCTCGGTTCCCACGAGGCGAAGACCCTGGTTGACCACGGCCTCAAAACCATCCGGCAGAATCCAGGAGGTGTCGAAGGTGACGCTGGCACCCCGGCTGAATTCCACCTTACTTTGCAGGGCGTCGTATGTCTCGATTCCAATGCTGGTAAGTTTGTCTTTCCAGCCGGTGGCGGTGACCCGCACGGCTTCGTCCCGGAGGATCCAGCGCACGAGGTCAAAAAAGTGGATACCGAGGAACCAGGCGGGTGAGGATCGGGCCGCCCATCCGGGAAACCAGCGGCTGGGGACCTCGATCCGGTCCTCCATGTGCACGTAGCCGTAGAGTGCCCGTCCGAGGGCGCCGTCCCGGACCCGTTCCGCCAGGCAGCGATGTTCGGGATCGTAACGTTTGTGAAAGTCGACCTGGAGCAGGCGGTTTTTCCGGCGGGCCGCCTCGATGATTTCCCGGCACCCTTCCTCCGTCACGTCCAGCGGTTTTTCCACCAGCACGTGTCTATCCGCCTCGAGCGCGGCCAGGGCGATTTCCCGGTGTAGGTGGTCCGGGGTGGCGATGGATACGGCGTCGAGGTCCTCCCGGTCCAGCATTTCCCGGAAATCCGCGTATCCCCGGACGCCGAAACGCGCCTCCCGTTCAGCCAGGAGTCCGGCATCGACATCGGCCAGGGCGACCAGTTCCGCCCGGCCTTCATCGGCCCGCTGCCGGAAAGCGGCCAGGTGATGGATCCCGAACGTACCGCCGCCGATAACGCCCAACCTGACGGTCACGGTGTCGTTCCTGTTTTCGAGTTGATCTGTTCGAGCAGTTCCACGGAAAGAATCAGGGCCCGGGGCAGGTGAAACGGGTCTTTTACCGGGAGGGCGACGGTCGCTTCCAGCGGTTTTCCGTCCCGTCCCAGTTTCTGGATCCACTCCCCGTGTTCCGGGACCGGGTAGCGGGCAAAGCTGTATTGATGCACCTTCCGGTACCATTCCAGGCACCACGGTTCCGCGCCGTGATGATGCGCCAGCAGCAGGGCGTAGAGTGCTTCGGTATGAGGCCACCAAAGTTTGGTATCGGCGTGATTCCAGGCGACTTCCTTCCTTTTGTCGGCATCGACCGCCAGGAACAGCCCCCCGTATTCGCGGTCCCAGCCGATTTCCAGGTGCCGGCGGATCAGGGCCACCGCCTTTTTGATCGTTTCCCGGTCCCCGCGATCCCGGGCGATGTGAATCTGAAACCACATGTCCTCGATGACGTGGCCCGGCACCACCGCGGTCCCTTCCGGAGCCGGGTATTCGGTGCCGTCAACGGCGACACGTTCCAGGATCAGGTCGCGATCCGGCCGGTAGAAGCGGGTGAAGATCTCCTCCTGAAGCGCCAGGGCGTACCGGCGGTAACGGTGGTCGTCCAGGTACTCGCCCAATTCCCAAAAGACCTGGGAAAAAATCATGGGGATCCCCTGGACCCGGGCACCCGGGGGAACCGGGTAGGGGAAGTGGGGGATGCGGTCGTGCGGCTGTTCGAGGCGCTT
>PXDC01000356.1 GCA_003565135.1 Verrucomicrobiota bacterium | reverse complement strand
GGCCCCCGGATCGGGCCCGAGCCATTTCGCAGCCGGCGTCATGCTTCACCTGACCGGCGACACATCCGCCGCCCGCCAGAGACAGAATCGCCTCCGGAAAATAGATCCCGACCTCGCGAACCGGCTCGGCCAACTGCTCGCCCGCCCCACTGCGGCGCCCTGAAACGGGCGCCGCCCGAACTCAGCCGTGCAGGCGCTCAAACAGCGCATCCGCCCGACTCCGGTCCAACGACCGCAACGTCCGGTACTGGTCCCACGCCGCCGCGCGATCGCCCAGTCGACACCACACGATCCCGAGAGCGTAATGCGCCTCCGCATTATCCGGCTCCAATCGGATCGCCTCCCGCAGGGAGGCCGCCGCCGCGTTCGGCAAATCCATTTTCTCCAGGATCCCACCCAGATTCACGTGAGCCCCGACGTAATTCGGGCGCAGGCGGATGGCTTCCCGGTAGCAATCACCCGCCGCGTCGGTCCGCCCCAGTTTGCCATAGGCCACACCCAGATTATAGTGAACCACCGGATCATCCGGATCGACCCGGAGAGATTCCCGGAAACACGCCGCCGCTTCGGCCCCGCGGCCGCAACGATCGTAGACCACGCCGAGATTGGCCCGGGCGGCCGGGTTTTCCGGCTGAAACCCGATCACCTTCTCAAAAGCGTCCACCGCTTCCTGATCCCGCCCCATCCGGGAAAGCGTTTCTCCCAGATAAAAATAGGCTTCGGCGTGATCGGGTCGCCGGCGAATCGCCTCCCGAAAAGCCGTGACCGCATCCTCCAGGCGCCCCAGACCGCGGCTTGCCTGGCCCAGGCGAACGTGGGGCGCGCCATTTTCCGGGTCGAGGAGAATCGCCTCCCGGTAGGCGGCAACCGCATCCGAACGCCGGCCCAGCTTCACGTAATTCTCCCCGATCTGGAAATGGGTCTCGGCCAATTCCCTCACCCGGACGAGCACCTGGGACAGTGGAAGCCAGTTCTCCAATCCCTCGAACCAGGCCAAGGTCTCATCCGTCCACGCGCCCGACTTCCGTTGCCGCCGAACCTCCTCCAGGCTGAACGGTCCTGTTTTTTCACCCCCGTGCGAAACAAATATATTCATGAATGAATCCGTGTCGCGCCCTTGGTCCCGGGCGGTTGAAAACCAGTTGGAAGCTAGGAGGCGCTTGACTTACGGTCAATCTGATTAAAACCCGGTGTATGACTTTGTCGTTTTATTTACATAAAATCCTTACACGATTAAACCCATTAATACTCCGTCGCCGGGAAAAGGCCCGGTTCCGGGTCCGCCTTCAGGCCGATCGGGCCCCCAAACGACCCCGCGAGCCAAAACGTCAGCGGCGGGATTGAAACGGGGTCACCGCCCGGGACGGGAGCCCGCTTCCACCGCGGAAGCTGCGCCGGGGGATTAGCCGGCGTTCGGCCCCGACCGGATTCCATTACGGCCGGAAGCGTTCCAAAACGGGGACCTCGAGCGTCTCTTCCAGCTCCCGGATCCGGCTCAGGACCACCTCCCGCTGGTGGGCGGGATTGTCGGGGTCCAACGTCACGTAAAGCTCCTTGAGCCACGCGTAGGCACGCTCGTGCTCGCCCATCCGGCGCAGGATTTCCGCATGAATCCGGGCGGCATAAGGGGGAGCCCGGTCCATTTCCGCGGCCAGCCGGTAATACTCGGCGGCCCTTTCTTCATCCTCCATCCGGCGGAGGTAGATATTGGCGATGTCGATCAGGATATCCGGGCGGTCGGGATGAAACTCCCGGGCCCGTTCCAGCAGGCGAATGGCAGTCATGGCCTGTTCGTCGTGGTAACGCCGCACGGCAGCCTCGGGAATATTCCCGTAGTCCCCGGCTTCTCGAACCCGCCAGACGGCCATATCGTAGGCGATCATACGCGCCCCATTGAGCCAGAAATAGACCGGCCGGGGATCGACCGTGGTCACCAGGCGGATCATGGTCTCGGTGGCGGGGATCACCGCCGTTTCCTGCTGCTCCCAAATGACGTTGGTGCGGATCCAGAGGAGATCGGCCACGATGGCCCGAAACCCGCCCAAAAGGCCGACGGTCACGCCCTGCCCGAGAGCGTCCTCCAGGTCGGCGAGCCGCAGCGACGGTTCGCGCTCCTTGAGTTCCTCCCACGCGGGCCCCTCGATCGGCCGCACGGCGATGCCGACGACAAAGAGCGTAACGAGGACAACGACAATGGCTTTCCAATTCATGACTCAGATCTCGCGCTTGCGGAAGCTGAAGACCGCGAGAAGATTAAAGACGACGACGTACACCAGGGCGTAACCGATGATCCGCGCCGTCAGGTCAAAAGGGATCGACTCTCCCAGGGCCACCTGGTCACCGATATTGAACATTTGGAAATTCGGAAATACGGCGGCGAGCAGAAACACCGCGATCTGTACCGGCACGAACTCCATTTGCGACCAGGCGTCACGGGCCAGGTACTGCAGGTGGCATATGAGGAGGATGACAAACGAGAGAATTACCGAATAGAGATTGGTATTGGAAAAACTGGCGACCACCATGGTAATGCCGCACAGGATGGAGAACTTGAGCCACTGGACGATCCCGTAGAGAAAGATATCGCCGTAGGCGACCATCCGCCCCGCCTCGAACGCATCCGGGTCGACCCCCTCCATGATGGCGGTCTCGCGCCAGAAAAGGAGCACGGCGAGAATGATGGTCATCATTCCGGTAAACACGAGCAGCAGCAGCGAGACCCCGAAAAATTTCCCGAAGATGAACTCGGAACGGAATATCGGCTTGGCCAGTATGGTTATGGCGGTCTTGTTCTCGATTTCGCTGAAAAAAAGCTGGGCGGTGGCGACGATCGCCAGCACGGACCCAAAGAGAACGATCGCGCCGAAACCGAAATCGGCGATAAACTTGAGTTCGGGAGCGCCGAAGTTAAAATCGCGAAACACCTGGGAACTCAGGATGATCCCGAGGGCGATAACCACCAGGAATCCGAAAAACTTCTGGCGAACCGCCTCCAGAAAGGTGTTTTTCGCGATAATATTGATGCGCGCGGGGGAGAAAACAACTTTGTTCATGATGACTTTTCCTCCACATTGTCCGTGCCGGAATCCTTTTCCTTCTCCATCGCGGCCTCGGCACGTTCGGAAAGCTTTTCGCGGGCCAGCTCGGAACGCCCGACGTGCTCGAGAAAGACCCGGTCCAGGCTGTACTGCGGCTGTTCCACCGCGACCAGTTGGGATTCCCGAGCCTGCAGCCACCCGGCCAGTTCCTCGTTGTACTCGTCGCGGTAATGCTGCACCACCACCGACCGCAGGTCCTTCTTGCTCACCAGGTCCTTGAGCTCCCCTTCGAGGATAAGCCGGCCGCGGTTGAGGATGGCGATACGATCGCAGATATCCTCCACCTGACCGAGCAGGTGGGAACAGAGGATGATGGTTTTCCCCTGTTCCTTCAATTTGAGGATAAGGGAGGAAATTTCCGCCGAGCCGACCGGATCGACGCCGGCGGTCGGTTCGTCCAGGATTACGAGCCGGGGATCGTGCACGAGGGCCTGGGCCAACCCGATCCGCTGCAACATCCCTTTTGAATAGGTGCCCACCCGGCGGTGCGCGGCCTCCTTCAAACCGACCCACTCGATCACTTCCTCGACCCGGTCTTTGAGCCCGGCCTTTTCCACCTGGCAAATCCTTCCGAAAAACCTCACGAGTTCGAAACCGGTCAGGTAGCGGTAAAAATACGGCGCCTCGGGAAGGAAACCCACGTCCCGTCGCGACGAAACGTCGCCGCTCGGCGTGCCGAAAATCCGGCAACTGCCCCGAGTCGGCGCGAGCAGGCCCAGGATCACCTTGATGGTGGTGCTCTTGCCCGATCCGTTGGGCCCGAGCAACCCGAACACCTGGTTGTCGGCGATTTCCAGGTTGAGATCCTCCACCGCCCTGAGCTTGAGATGACCGAATCCGAGCGGAAAGTCCTTGGTTAAGTTTTCGATACTGATGGCGGGCGTCATCACATGGATTCCTTTCCTTGGTAAGGATAAATGTCCCCGTTCAACGAGGCGGTTTCATCGGATAGTAAAATCGGCATAGTTTTGCAACTGCGGAACCCGGACCGATTCCGTTTTTTTTATGTAGGCACTCAGCCGATCCTCTATTTCCGCGAGAAAAGCGTCGAGCTCCTTCTCGCTTCCCTCAGCCTCCATTTGCACCCGGCCGTCGGACAGGTTCCGAACGTAACCGGCGACATCAAACCCCTTGGCGATTTCGCGGGTCTGGTAACGGAACCCCACTCCCTGGACGCGCCCGGAGAAAAATGCGGTCAAATGAAGGTTGGACATCTACCGGACATGCATACGTAAAAATTCCTCAAACTCAAAGAGAAAAGCACGAAAACCCGTCCGGACCCCAAACCGTCGGCCGGGATTATTCAAACGCCTTCAGAATCAGGGAAGCATTGTGACCGCCGAAACCGGAATTGTTGCTCATGGCCACCTTGACCGCCGCCCGGCGCTTGACATTGGGAACGTAATCCAGATCGAGTTCCGGATCGGGCTCCTCGTAGTTGATGGTGGGCGGCACGTCGCCGGTCTCGATCACCTTGGCGCAAATCGCGGCCTCGACGCTTCCGGCCGCGCCGAGGAGGTGTCCGGTCATGGATTTGGTCGAATTGACCATGACCTTCCCGGCGTGTTCTCCGAAGGCATTCTTGATCGCCAGCGTCTCGCACTTGTCATTGAACGGCGTCGACGTGCCGTGGGCGTTGATGTAGTCCACCTCCTCCGGCTGCAGTCCCGCGTTCCGCAAGGCGTTTCTCAGGCAAACGGTCAACCCCACCGCCTCGGTGTCCGGCTGCGTGATGTGAAAGGCGTCGCACGTGGCGGCATACCCGGCCAGTTCACAGTAAATCTTCGCTCCCCGGGCACGGGCGTGCTCCAGGGTTTCCAGCACAAAAATCCCGGCGCCCTCGCCCATGACAAACCCGTCGCGGTTTTTTTCAAACGGCCGACTCGCTCCCCGCGGATCGTCGTTGCGGGTGCTCATCGCCTTCATGGCGCAAAAGCCGGCGTACCCGAGCCGGGTCATCGCCGCTTCGCTGCCGCCGGCGATCATGACATCGGCGTCGCCGGTGCGCATGATCCGAAAGGACTCTCCCAGGGCGTGGGTCGAGGTGGCGCAGGCACTGACCACGGAAAAATTCGGTCCCCGGGCCCCGAGGTCGATGGCGATTTTACCGCTGGCTATGTTCGCAATGAGCGAGGGAATCATAAACGGCGAAACCTTGCGCGGGCCCTTTTCGAACAAAATCCGCGACTGCGTTTCGATCGTCCACATTCCGCCGATCCCGGAACCGACGAGGACGCCGCAACGGTCGGCGTCAACCCGCGCCATGTCGAGGCCCGCGTCGGCGACCGCCTGGCGGGTCGCGCCCAACGCCATCTGCGTGTAACGATCGTTGCGGCGGACCTCCTTCGGGTCCATGAACGCTCCCGGGTCGAAATCCCGCACTTCGGCCCCGATTTTCGACGGCAGGTCGGAAACATCAAAAGCGGTTACATGGTCGATTCCGCTTTCACCCGCCAGGAGGCTTTGAAAGAAGGAATCCGTGTCCATTCCGGACGCGGCGATAACACCGATTCCGGTGACCACGATTCTGGGTGCCTCTGGGAAATCAGCCATTGCGGCGCGTGAGCATCAGGGTTTCTGTGTGCCGTTATGCTCCCGCACGGTGTGCCCGTCCGGGAAAATCATGGATTCGGGCGCCGCCTAAGACGACGCCGACATTTTTTCCTCAATATAGCTGATGACGTCTTTTACCGTCTGCAGCTTTTCCGCTTCGGATTCCGGAATCTCTCCCTTGATCTCGTCTTTGAATTCTTCTTCAAAGGCCATGATTAGCTCCACCGTGTCCAGGGAATCGGCACCGAGGTCGTCGAGAAACGACGCGTCGGCGGTCACCTGGTCTTCGTTAACGTTCAATTGGTTAACGATGATTTCTTTTACACGCTGTTCGATGGATTTTGAATCTGCCATGATATGTTTGTTACAGGTAAATGGTTAATCGTTTCTTAGGATCACATGACCAGCCCGCCGTCAATGGTAAAAACCTGGCCCGTGACGTAGGCGGCCTCCTCCGAACAAAGGTAGGCGGCCATCCGGGCCACCTCCTTCGCTTCGCCGAGCCGTTTCAAAGGCACGCGCCCGGCGATTTCCTTGCTGACATCCTCATCGAGACCGGCGGTCATGTCCGTATTGATAAAACCGGGCGCCACCGCGTTGCAGGTCACCGAACGGCTGGCCAATTCCTTGGCCAGGCTCTTGGTCAACCCGATCATTCCCGCTTTCGCGGCCGAATAATTGAGCTGGCCCGCGTTCCCCATCAGCCCCACCACGGACGAAATATTGACCACCCGGCCCCAGCGTTGACGGGTCATGGGACGGACCACGCCCTTGATCCAGTAAAAACAGCTCGAGAGGTTCGTATTCAGAACATCGTGCCAGTCTTCATCTTTCATCCGCAGCATCAATCCGTCGCGGGTAATGCCGGCATTGTTCACCAGGATGTCGATGGTCTCATGTTCCGCCAGCAGCTCGGCGGAAGCGGCGGCCACCGCCTGGCCGTCGGAAACATCCACCGCCAGGGAAGACGCGTTTCCCCCGCGCCCGCGGATACCCTCGGCCACCGCGCCGCAACTCGATTCGGATTTGCTCACGCAGATTACCTTCACGCCGCTTTCGGCGAGGGTTTCCGCGATCGCCTTCCCTATACCCCGTCCCGCGCCCGTGACGAGCGCGGTGCGTTTCTGGAAAGTCAGCTCCATGCCCGCATCAGGAACAGAATGCCCACAGGGTGGCAAGTCAAATTCGCCCGCGTCGGCAAAACGCGGGAGACACGCCTCCATTCCCGTCGGGCCGGACCGGGAAAACCGATCGCCGGCCGTACCCCGAGGTAAAAAAATTTGAACTTAACGCTTGAATCCGAAACAATAACCCACCACAAAAATCCTTTTCTCTGTGCGCCGGATTTCCAACTTTCCACACAAGGGCGCCAAACATCGATCCGATTCCTCATGCAGAGTTTTTCCGAGCAGTGTCTCGATATGGCCCGATCCATCCTGGGCGAAAACCTCAATTCCATCAACCAGGACGGCACCATCGCTCCCCTGGAAGGAGAGCAACCCCGGCACGACGAGCCCGGTCACGCGGCGCTGGCCATCGGCGAATTCTTCCGCGCCACCGGTGAAACCTCGATGGGCGACCACGACCTGGTCGATTTATCCGCGCGCACCATCACCAGCCAGGCGTTCTGCGACCCGGCCCAGGAAAACGGGCTGGCCTACGCCGCCCTCGGCCTCCTGTCCTGGGGTCCGGCCAAGGAACGCAACCAGGTGTGGGAACGCCTGGTCGACCCGACCCGGGAAGCGCTGGACGAACAGCTCCTCGCCCGGAGCGACTACGCCAATCATTGGCAGGCGTTTAATGTCGCCAAAGCGGTCACCCGCTACAGCATGGGCCTTTCCAAGAAGGACGAAACCGGCAAACTGATCGATCGTTTCCTCGAGCGAATCGACCAGCACAGCTCCGGAAAATTCTTCGACGATCACCCGGAGAACCTCGGCGGCGGGTTCAATATCTACGGCGTGCTCGCCTTTATATTTATCCGGCAGGCACTCCAGCTTCACGCCAATATCAACCTGAAGGAGCGCAAGCTCCCCAGCCTGCGCACCTACGGGGAACGGTACATCAAGATGTTCCCCGACCTCATCCGTCACGACGGTCTCGGCTGGAGCTACGGCCGGGGGATCGGGGCCTACGGCCAGATGCACTGCATCAGCCTCATCCTCCAGGGCATCCGCGACGGATGGGTGGCGGACGAGCAGAAAAGCAAGTACTTCGACCTGCTGCGCCGGCTCTTTCAGTTCTTTTTCGTCAATTACCTCGACCAGGAGAGCGGCTGCCTGGTCATCCGCGACACCGAGCGAACCACCATCGACAACCACACCACGCGGATGGCGAACTTTGACGCCGCCCGTTACCTCAGCCAGTGGGCCCGCCTCGCCCGCAGCATCACCACTCCGGCGACCGCCACCGCCAAGGCGATCACACCCAAACCCTCCGGCCGTTTTATCGTTTTCGACAAGAGCAACCGGAAGGAGCAGGGGCTTTACCTTTACCGCGATCCCGACTCGGGTTTTCACGCCCAACTGCCGCTGGTCAGCGCGGGCGGCGAATCCACCTGCGATTCGCTTCCGTTCCCCCATTGCCCGGGAATTTTCGACTGGCCGGCCAACCGGTACCTGCCGGTCATGATCCCCGAACTGACCATCGACGACAGGCAGTTTGTCCCCGCTTACTACGGAAAACGCATCGTCACCGGCCTGGGCGCGCGCAACTCTTTCTATTTTCGTTACGAACAGCCCGAACTCATCACCCGGGACGAAGTCATTGTTTCCGGCCTCGGTTCCTGCAAGGTCAACTGGACATTCGAGAAGTCCAAGATCACCAGCGAGTTTGTTTATACGGTGAAAAACAACCTCCAGATCAACCAGATGCGCTACATGCTGGTCATTGCCTCGCCTCACTCCAGTTACCGGCTGGGCAACAGCCTGACGCTCGGGCAGGAAGGTTTCCGCTGCTCCGTGACCAAGGACGATTTCCACGCCAACTGGCAGGAAACCGAGGTGGTCAGCGAGCAATCGGCCTACAAAACGTTCTACGGGAAGGTCCACTACCTGCAGACCCTCTTGCGGGACCACCCGCTCATCATGCGCCCGGGCCAAAGTTACCGGCTGACGGTGACGTTCGAACCGGACGTGGTTTCCGTCGAGGGCTGAGCGCACCCATGCTTTCGCGCCGCATCATACCGTGTCTCGATGTGGCGGGCGGCCGCGTGGTCAAAGGGATCCGATTCCAGGAACTGCGCGACGCCGGCGATCCCGTCGCCTCGGCCAAGACTTACGAGGAACAGGGCGCCGACGAACTCGTGTTTCTCGACATCACCGCTTCCAGCGACGAGCGGGAGATCATGCACAAGGTGGTCGAAGAGACCGCCTCGGAATGCTTCATGCCGCTCACCGTCGGAGGCGGCCTGCGCACGGTGGAAAACATTCGCCACATGCTCAATGCGGGCGCCGACAAGGTGAGCCTCAATACCGCGGCGGTCAAAAACCCCGAACTCGTGCGCGACGCCGCGCGCAAGTTCGGCAACCAGTGCATCGTGGTGGCGATAGACGCCAAACGCGAGCCCGGGGAAGATCGCTGGCGCGTCTACACTCACGGCGGGCGGAACCCCACCGATCTCGATGCCGTGGAATGGGCCCGGAAGGTCG
>PXDC01000518.1 GCA_003565135.1 Verrucomicrobiota bacterium | reverse complement strand
GAACCCGCTGATAGCCTGTGCCGATGGATTTGCTTTTCTTTTCCCGGGAAAACACGTGGGGCGTCGCCACCCGCCGGTCCGCGACGCTCTTCGCGGTGATCTGCCTGGTGGCGGGAGCTCCGGCATGCGCGGACGGCTCGCTCCCCGAGGTGGCGCCCATGGACTGGTCCATCGCCGGTCCCGACGCCGTTTCCGACGCCCACGCCTACCGCCCGTTTCATCACAACGGCAAGAACCGGTCCCTGGCGTATTACCTCGATCATTTCCACCGTCTCGCCAACGCCGTGCGTGACACCGAACCCGACCGCGGGTTTATTGACCTGGCGGTCTGGCGGCGTCCGCAGGATAACGAGCCCTACAACGCCCGTATCATGGAGAATATTACGTCGCTGGCCTGGCTCTACGCCCGCGACGAGCCGTGGAATCCGTACTACGGCGACGAGGCCGTCCGGCAACGGCTGGAGGCCGCCATGGAGTTCTGGGTGGGCGCTCAGAACGAGGACGGCCGTTTCAGCGAATACGGCGAGGGGCGCTGGAATCTGCCCGCGACCGCGTTTGCCTCCAAGTTCATGAGCGAGGCCCTGATCCAGCTCGACGGCGGCCCCCCCGTCGATGCCGACATCCTCGAACGGGTCCGTGAAGCCAACCACAAGGCGATCCTGTTCACCCTCAACAACGAGGCTTTCTGGAACCACGCCCATCGTTTCACCAACCAGTACGGGAACATCTTCGCCGGTGCCCTGGGTTACCTGCACCTTTACTACGATCCGGAGATGGCGGCGGACCTGAAGCGACAAATGGTGAAGGCGCTGGACGCCTTCCTCAGTCCCGCCGGCTACCTCTACGAGGCCGACGGTCCGGACTGGGGCTACTATTTCGGCACCCACCACAGCAACGTGCACATGGCCTGGCATTTCGGCCGCGGGTTCGAAGTCGACGGCGTCGACCTCGGGGACCTCGTCGCGCGCGAATACGAGGAAACCACGCAGTGGCTCGCCTACAACGCCGTGCCCCAACCCGATGGCGGGCGCTTTTTCCTTAACCGGAGCGTGGAAAGCCGCCAGAGCCGCGCTTCCTTCGAGCGCCTGGAGACCCCGCTTTCCGAAGTCGTGCCGCTGGCGCGCGCGTTCAGTGTGACCGACGACGAACGGAAGGAGCGCCTGGAGTGGAGCCGACGTGAGCTCGAAAGGGACTGGGGGGATCCGCCCGGTATGCGTGTCCGCGGGTTTTCATCCTATTCTCCCTACGCCTTCGTCCACCGCGATCACGACCGCTGGTACCCGACCGAGGCCCAGCGGCAGGAGGCCCGCGAACAACTGCCCTACATGGCCCGCGACCGCTTTACCCACCAGCGCAAGGACGACCGTATCGGAGGCGTGTATACGTATATCCGTCGTCCCGGCTACTACGCGGCGTTTAATTCGGGACCGCGCGACCGCGACCGGCCGCGGCGGGGGATCGGCTTGCTCTGGGTCCCGGAGTACGGCGCTCTCATCCAGTCCCAGAGCAATTCCACCGAATTCGCCTGGGGCACCCGCCGTCTCAGCGACAACAGCGTCCGCGAGGCCCACAGCATGGATTCGACGTTCCTTATCGGCGGCGACGAGGTCGAGGCCGAACCGGGAATCCGCGACCTCCCCGAGGGCCAGCTGGAGATCCGCTACGGCATGCGCGAGGGGGAAAAGACCGTCCGTTTCGGCGACCGCCGAATTCGCGTACACGTGACCGAAGCCGACGACGACGGCGAGGGCCGGCTGATCGAGCAGATTCCCTTCCTCCTCGATTCCGCCGACGAGCTCGATATCGACGACGACACCGTGACCTTCCGCCGCAACGGCGACCCGATTCTCGAAGTCCGCTTCCAGGGCGCCGAACGTATCCAGCTTGCGGAGGACGACGACGGCGTCGACGGCCTCCGCCTCGTGGCCGTTCACATCGAGGCCACCGGTCGATTGGAATACGAGCTTCAGGTGATGGATCGATAAGGCAAAGCCTTATACCAAAGTTGCGCACCACCTCGGGAAACCCCATTCCGCCGGCCCCAAATCCCTCCTTGCCGGTAGCAAGACGTGTTCGAGGGTCCTGTCCTGATGAAGCACAGGACAAAGCCGTACCGCGCCGCTTCAGACAGCGCATTCAGAGACCACCCTGAATGTGCCCTTTCGCGCGGGTGGGGGGACGACATCGGTAGCAACTCGATAAGTTGTTTCCCCCAAAAGTTGCTGGATGGGAGAAAAATTTTCACGGCTCGGATTTTTTTCATTGACGTCCGGAATGACCAAAAATTAGGTGAAACACCTAAAAACAGCAAGGGTTATCCCTGTGTGTCTTCCTGGTATTGGAATCCCGTAAGCCTTTAACCCCACGAGTCCCATTCGCAAATTCAGGCCGTACCGGCCGATTATTCGACGAGCCGATCCGAATTCCCTAAGCAGCTATCTTTTGAGTTTATACCCCTGAACGACGTAAAGCGCGTTCTCTTTTCGTGGCCCCATTCGGCTCGCCCCTTAAATGAACCGAAAACAATCCCCAACCAAAGGTACCCGATGAGCTCCCTTATGAATGCATCCGTTTCCCGCTTCTTCGAAAAGGCGATGACCTGTGCAAGCCCGGCTTTGCCGATCGTCTTTCTTTCGATCCTCGCCGCCCACGCAACCCATGCGAATCCGAGGTTCCTCAACAACCTCGAAGTCGATGGCAGCCTCACGGTCAAGGAAGACCGGAAGACCGTGGACGGAGTGGTTTTCCACGGTACTTTCGATGGCCTTTCAACCCTTCCGGTCGCCGGGTCCGGCACGCGCTTCCTGTGGTATCCGAGGAAGGCCGCTTTGCGTTCGGGACGGGTGACCGGAACCCAATGGGACGATTCCTCTATCGGCGACTATTCGATCGCAATGGGTTTCAATCCGGTGGCCGGCGGTCAGTCGTCCATCGCTCTCGGCGAGCGGACCCAGGCCCATTCCGTTGGAAGCGCCGCCCTGGGCTACCGTACCTCGGCGATCGGGATCGGCGCGTTTGCCGCGGGCAGCGAGTCCGAAGCGGACGGAGACGGGGCGTTTGCGGCCGGGACCGGGGCGTTTGCGCTCGGCGCGGGTTCCGTTTCGCTGGGGGATTCCAACGCGATCTTCGGCAACGCTGAGAATTTTGCCGCCGGTTCCTCGAACCTCATCGATGAAAGCGACCGGTCCATCGCCCTGGGGTACGATAATTTCATCGATTTCGGTACCGCCGCCATCGCGATCGGCAAGGGGAATTTCGTTACCGGCAATGCGTCGATCGCTTTTGGGAGAAACCTTTCCAACTCGGTTTATTCCTCGCTTGTTATCGGGCAATTCAACGAACCGGGAGTCGGAAGCGAAACCACCTGGGAGCCGTCCGATCCGCTGTTTGTGATTGGAAGCGGAACGGACGAGCATGACCGTCGAAACGCCTGGGTCGTTCGCAAAAGCGGCGATACGGAAATGTACGGAGATCTTTACGTGGGCGAGAATGCGACCGTTGCCGGTGACCTAATGGTCGAAGGAAGCCTTTTGGCGGATTTCAGTTTGCCCGACGATTTGAGCGTGGCGGGGAACCTGGGGATCGGCGTTCCTCCGGATCCGGTACACGCCCTCGATGTGAGCGGAAGTGTCCGCTCTGAAGGAGGTTTTAACGTCGCATCCGGCACCGTTGTGGATACAGCGGGGAATTTGCACGTGCCCGGTGTCGGGGTTGGCGATGACGGACACCTTGATTTCAATGCATTGAACGATTCCTTGATGTCCGCCTATGACGGTCGCGTCACGCTTCATCATAACCGCGCCGATGACGCGGACAAAGGGTTCGGGATCCGGAGCCATTCCAATCGCTCGTCCTACCGCTGGGACGCCTATTTTGGTTCGGGTGGCAATTTTATCCGGGGCGATCTCGAAGTGGAAGGAGGGCTCGATGCAACCGGCGGCCTTACCTCAGACAGTGAGATCAAAGCCGGGGGTGGGTTTTCTGCGCCAGTCGACGATGCGGGAAACCTCGTCACGGTTTTTGCCGCCAACAACCAGGGTGCCGATGAGGCCGGGACGGGGGTCCGGGTCGCCCTCTCGAATGCTCCGGCCGAATCGGACGGGACGGTGGACGGCGCCACCATGGATGCGATTCGGCAGCCGGATGGCTCGAACGATCTGGTTTTCTCCAGTGCGGGGGAGGGCGATCTGAACGAGATCGTTCGGCTGCGGGGAGCCACCCGGAGCGCGGTTATTGACGGAGACGTCGAGATCAATGGTGACCTGACCATCGCCGGCGAGACCACCATCGCGCACGTGCCCCCGCAAGGAGGGATCATGATGGGCGAGTTCGGATCCTCCGACTGAGCGAGGTACCGGACCCAACCGATAACCGCCAAGCCTTTCCCCATGTCAAAACAGACCATTTGTCTCGTGGCCCTCCTGTTTCCGGTTGCCGCCTTGATCAAGGCTTCCGGGCCCGATTGGTGGACGGATCCGCAAACGCGGATCCTGGAGAACCCGGAGTATCCCGGCGACACGGCCGCAAACTACGCTCCGGCAAATCTCGGACAACTCAAACATGTCGCGCTCCAGGCGCAGGCGCATCTCGATCGGAACCTGCCCGAAAGCGCGGGGTTTTCCGTTAGCGAACTTTGGCCGGAGGTGCCTCCCGAGGATAATTACGCGCCGGTCAACGTCGGACAGCTCAAGGCCGTGGCCAAGCCGTTCTATGACCGGTTGATCGATGCCGGCTATGACACTCGGCAGCATCTGATCGATCGCGGGTATCCCCCGGATTGGGAGTTCGATTACCCCTGGGATCCCGACGTTCCCATGGAGGAGAATTATGCGCCGGCGAATGTCGGCCAATTGAAGCTCGTCTTCAGCTTCGATGCCGGCGGCTTTGATCCCGATCCCGAAGACGATTCGGGCGAAAACGAGCTCCCGGAATGGTGGCAGTTGGAATATTTCGGCGAGACCGGGATCGATCCGGACGACGACGCCGACGGCGACGGGCAAACGAACTTCCAGGAGTACCTGGCCGGAACCGATCCCACACAGCCCGATCACCCGGATGTCGCTCTTGAGGTCTTTTGAATCGAACCGAACTGAAGGAAACCAAAATGAACCCGAAAATCATCGTAACCGTAATCCTCCTCCAAACGCCCATTCTCATCGCTGCTCCGGAAACGCCACTGCCCCGGTCCGGAAGCCAAATCGTTGAAGACGAGCACCGGGTCATCGTGGAACGGGAGGAAATGCCCGGTTCGGCGGAATCGAGAAGGGTTTTTTCAAATCGGTTGGTTCGTTCCGAGGCCGCGACGCTCAAGGGACGGGCCGGGGATGCCGGTCCTTCGTTTGAATTCGAGGTTCCGGAGATCCGGCGATCGCAGGCCATCGATGCCCTCCCGGAAATTGTGCCGGCAAGACCGGTCGAACCCGGGAATCCTGTCCTGCAGAACGAACGTGTCGCCCCCGCAAGACCGGACGCTCCCAACGATTGATTCCCAAAACCCCGCACTTCCGAACCCCGTTTTGATTCATGTACAAGTACTTGATACCTCTGCTTGCGGCGTTTCTGCCGAATTCTTTTCTGCTGGCGCAACACGGCCCCGAAATCCCCGATATCGAATCGGCGCAACGCGCCCTGCAGGAGCGGTACACCCGCTTCTACGAGATCGCCGCCGGCATGGGGATCGATGTGAGTGGGATCGATCCCCACCTAACCTTTCCAGACCGCGTGCACGACGGACGGAATCCCGGCTTGTTCCCGGAGGACTGTTTTTACGAAAAGGATATCATTGACGAGGAAACGGGCGCGGTGGACACCGACAGGATTGTTTTCCTTATCGGCGACCTGGCCAATCAGTTGGTGACCGATTGGAGTATGTGGCTGCACCCTTCCTGGCATGGACGCATGGAGGGAAAGGGCGCCCAGAATGGCAAAACCGCGGTATTGTCTCCGCCGGTTTACCCCGACACGACCATTCATGCCGGAAACTATCTGGAGTTTTTCGACGTCATCACTTCAAAACTCAATCAAATGGTCGCCATTCAATTTCAGGTTGATACGACCGATGCCGACGGCGACCCGAACGGAACTCCGTGGTACCGAATAGGGGAAGACTCCGGCCCGGATTGTATCGAGGCGATGGAGGGGGCGTTGACGAATTTCCATTCCGATACAGCGACACCTGTCGAACAGCCCGGTTTGATCGTCAATCCGGAGCAGATGCAGTACACGGTTCATAATGCCGATGAGGACGTGTACGAAACGTTGGTCTATGCAACCGAGGGGAGCTTTATCGTCGAGCATCCTTCCTTTCAGGGTTCCGCGCGGGTGTATGGCCGGCTTTACGATACGGCCGAGGTCAATCATGGTCGGCGATCCACACGGGATCTGCCTTCCGATGCCCCGCACGACGAATACGACGAGTGGTTCCTGGTCGATGGGTTCTCAATGGAGGAAGGCGGCACGTACGTTTCGAGTCCTTTCGCCGCGCACGAAGACCAGTCGTTCCAGCTCCCCTGCCCGACGCAGTCGGGATTCGACGACGGCGAGTTTCTCGGATGGGGGATCGCCGGCCGGCTCATCGTTACCCCGGAGTTCAAACACCATCCTTCCTCGGCGTTGATCGCCTGTGCCGACCCGTGCCGGGAGTGTCGCGGGGTTGCCGGCACGTGTTCCGAACTGCGGTTCGGCAGTCTGGACTTCCGGATGGGTCTGGGGAAGTCGGCGGAGGGGGAGATCGGATCGCTCCAGCTTTCCACACAGACGATCGACCCGCTTTCCGCTTCACCTCTCGGTCTAAAGATTCATCGGAATCACGAAGGGGCGAAAGTGCTCCGGGACGGCGAATATGCCAATGGGCTCAGGCAGGTCGTCTCGGACCAGACCCTGGTCGATGTCGAGATCATCGACCCCTACCGGAAATACGCCGTGCGTCATTACACGATGGAGGACGCGGGTACGGTGGAGGATGGCTTTTACCAGCCCGATCCGGACGACGCGTTCAAAACGGTCATCGTCGACAATCCGCAGCCGCCGCAATACCGGGCTTCCGCAACGACGGACTTCAACAACAATGATGTCTTTTTTCTCAATTCACCCGGTCACGGAATTCCGGCCGGCACGTTGTTTAATGCGCTGATCGACAGTACCGGGCCGGTGCTTCCCGAATTCTTGAGGAACGGGCAACTGAAAAGGGGCGAGGTTTACGTCCTTTACGCATATGATTCCGATCGCCTTACGATGATGTGGTGGGATCCGGCCAATGAATGGTGGGACTTCGACCAGATGATCGAAGCGGACGACTCGGAAACACTGTTGGTTCAGTCCCCCCAGCCCTTTGGAACGCTCAATATCACCGAGAGCACCCGGACGCGCACCCGGACCATGGAGTACTCGTCGCTGGCGGGGACTCCGGCGGCGAATAATACGATAACCTTGTCCGATGTGATGGACAATAAGCAGCGGAGCCACACGCGCGAGCGGCGATTCGATGCCGAGAATCCGCACTTGTTTACCGACACCGTAACCGAAACCGATGGAAACGGTGGTGTTATCAGCAAAGTGGAGAAGCATTACCGGGTCTTTCCGTGGAATCACCTGGGATTGCCGACGCAGCGCCAGCAGGCGGAGTTGATCCGGGAGGTGCGGGACCCCGACGGGGAGGCATTGACCACGAAATTCGATTATTACGACGACCCGGAATCGGATGGTGCGGGTTTCGGGCGCCTGAAATCCGTCCAATACCCCGATGGATCCTGGGAAGCTTACGAATACGATCCCGAGGGGCGCACCTCGAGGGTGTTTCGTCCGTTCAGGGATAGCAGCCTTTCTCTCGATCCGGCGGTAAACCGGGTCGAGACGATCACTCGCGAATCGGTGGACGACCTGGAAGGAAGCGGATCGGGCGGCGTCGTAATCACCAGGGTCGAGGCGATCGACGGGCAGGAGGTTGCCCGCCGGTACCAGTTGCATTGGTCGGAGCCGATCGACGGCCTGGCGCGCCAGGCGACGGTCGAGGCGGCCTCGAAGGGCGCGCCCTGGAGCGATCCGAACAACCTGAGAACCGACCGATGGACCTTCGCCGAAGGCCCGTTCAGCGGCAAAGTGGCTAAGGTGAAGGAACGCGACGGCACGATGGCGTTTCACACGTACGCGGTCGATCCCGAAACCGGACAGAAGACGACCACTATTCGCCGGGGTGTCCCCGATGAGACCGAAGACGATGTGGTCGAGGGAACGGAAACGGTGACCGTGGTCAATGCCAGGGGCGGTCGTGTCAGCAGGGTGGTGAGCGATGTTGAAAGCGGCATCGTTCTGGAATCCGCGGTCACCATGCCCGGCGATTTCGACGAACTGGGAAGGCCCCTCGTAACGCTGTTTCATGACGGAACCTTCGAAACGCGGGCCTACGAGGATTGCTGCGGCATTGTCACGATCACCGATCGCACCGGTGCGGCCCGCACCGAGTATACGGAAATGGATGGTTCGCTGACCGCGGTTGAAGCAAACGGCATCACCACAAACCACCGGGAGAGCTATGAGTCCGACGGCGTGAAGGGCGTGAGCGGCTTTACCCGCTCCACCGTCGTCAACGGTCGGGATTCGGCGGGCGGTGTCACAACCCGAATCGAAACATTCGATCCGGCCGGTCGTCTCATCGCTTCACTCGATCCAAGGGACGGTGTGGATCGGTTGACCCGTTACAGGGAATCGCTCGAAGCGAACGGGCAACACGTCAGGACCACCGTCCAGCCCAATGACGCGGAGAGGGTCGAGGTGTTTCACCGCGACGGCTCGCCGCGCAGCCAGTCGTTTGACGGGCAGGAACGGACGCGTTTTGAATATGGGGTTGAAAGCGATACCCATGAAGTTTTCGATGGCACCGCTTTCGTGTCCCAGTCCTTCAACGCCCGAACGGTGAAAGAGATCCGGGTCGGAATCAACGGAGAGGAGGCGGAATGGGAAAAGCGGTATCGGGACATGCTGGGGCGCGTCTACAGGGTCGAGGTTCCGGACGAAGACGGGAACGCGGTGGGCAACAGCACGTTGACTTTCTACGATACACGGGGCCTTCCAAAAAAAGAGGTGGATCCCGACGGGGTGACCACCTTGTTTCAGCACGACGATCGGGGCCGGCTGGAGTATTCGGTCCTGGATATCAGCCGGAACGATCAAATCGATTTCGGCGGCGGGGACCGGATTACGGAATTTTCCAGGGCGGTCGTGAATGACGCGGATCGCGGGGATGTCGTTCGCACCGAAAAGCGGGTTTGGAAGACTGACGGAGCGGATGCCGGCACGCTGGTTTCCACTACCGACCGCTCCACTGATGGAG
>PXDC01000526.1 GCA_003565135.1 Verrucomicrobiota bacterium | reverse complement strand
GGTCCCCGACCCGTTGCCGCGCTTTTTGTATCCACGCCATCCACCGAAAGGTCGCCCGGCAGCGGACCGGACGGCGGGTTTATCCCGCCCCGCCTGCCGGTCCGTTTCCGCCAACGGGCGTTGCCGGCATTATCCGCAACACCCGGGGTGTCAACAGGTACCCGCCAGGACCCCGTTGGGAACCGGATCGGAGGCCAGGCGCAGAATACCGGCCCCCTGGACCGGGAGGCAGCAATAAAGGCGGCTCTCCAGGTTGCGGGGTCGGTAGTATTCTCTGTCCAGATGCTCCGTGAGGCCGTCCACCGCGTCGACTTCGGTCAGGATCATGACACATCCGCCCAGACCGGCGCCGGACAGCTGCACACCGATCACGCCGGGTACCCGCCTGGTGCGGTCCACCAGGTCGTCGATCGCTTCCGTACTGCAGGCGTAGGTACCGGCCTGGTAAAGAAGGTCGGCATCCGCCGCGGCCAGCAAATCGAGCCGGGTGTCGTCGAAATCGATTCCGGACGGCGACGGCGCTCCTCCGTTCAGACGCCGGACAACCCGGTCGCCGTCGTGGCTCACCGCCATCAACCGGCCGGCTTCCGCGAGGTCGCCGTCAGCCAGGGCCCGGGCGAAGGATTCACTCCGCATGCATTCACTGATCCCGTAGATCACGATGCCGCGCAGGTTGTAGGGTCCGATATCGGCATGGGTGGAGAAAAGCCGTTCCAGCCGCTCCGCGTCCGCCCCCGCACACAGGCGCCGAAGCTCGTCCCGGTCGGGACGGTTCGGGAGCAACTTCAGCGCGCGGTAGATATCGGCCGCACAAACCTTGAGCCGGCCTGGGCAGAGGTCCCGCAAGTGCCCCATGGCCGCGGCCGCGGGCCAAACCCGTTTCAGCAGCATCTGGGCGATCTCGTAGGAGGCGATGCGATGGTTGAACGCGTCTTTGGCTCCCGCACTCTTGCGCGCTTCGGAGCCGCTGTGGGCGATCACGACCCGGAGATGGTCCGGGACCGGCACCTGTTCCTTGAATTCCACGGGGAAAAAACCGATGCGGCTGATCGAACCGATGCGCCCGGTACTGATTGCGGCATGATCGCCGTTGCCCCCGCGGGATCCGACGAACCATTCTCCCTCCCCGCAGAGGTCGATGAAATCGGCGATTTTCATGTCCAGGGCATTGAAGGCGATGGCGGCTTCGGCAAACGCCACCACCAGGGCCGAGCTCGACGATAAACCGGCGCCCATGGGGATATTGCCCCCGACGACGCAGTCCATGCCCTTCAGGGGGATGCCGCGGGCCTCATGCTGCAGGCGCATCAGGGGCGCCCGTGCGTAGTGACTCCAATCGCCCGGCGCCTCGTGCAACACCTGCCTCACGGTGTGCGAATCGACGAAGTCGACCCAGGTTTTCCAGTCCGTCGCCTCCAGCATTTCCCGTATGTGGAAGCGCCGGTCCGGGAAGGTCGCATCGAGATTGCAGAGATTGACACAATCGTCGTCGCGCGGCGCCGCCGCCACGATCACTTCCCGGCTGATGGCCATGACATTGATATCTCCGCCCCGGTGTTCGATATGCCGCCCCATCAGGTTGATGCGTCCCGGAGCCCGGCAGATCAGGATCTTCCTGTCCGGACCGTACCGTTTGACAAATCCCTCCACGACCCGGGAAATCTGCACGGTCTGCTCCTCGATCGCCTCGCTCTGGGCTCCATAAATCGAGCTCAAAACCGAATAGAGGTCCGTGTTGCCGTCGCGCAGCATCCGCAACCACTCACCCGCGGTGTGCAGGCGTTCCTCCGACATGCCCGTTCCGCCCGCCAGGCGAATCCGTCCGAGTTCCTCGCGGAAACGCAGGATCTGTTCGATATCGATCAACTCCGCCGGGGTATTGAATCCCATAAGGTCCTCGGCACTCGCCACCTCGGTGGCGGCAACCCGCTCGCCGGCGGCGCGGATCAACCCGATGGTGTCCGTAACGTAAAGCTCGCCCTGCGCGTTGTTGGCATCCAACCGGTGCAGCGCCTGCGAAAGGGACCGGAGCCGGTAGCAGTAAAGAGAACCGTTGCGCCGGACCGTCAGGCGATCGAGGTCGTCGATCGACACCGCAACACCGGCCACGTCCACCGGCCGGTTCTCCCGGCGGGCCCGCTCCACATCGCTCTTCTCGATGATGCCGACAACTTCATTGGCCTCATCCAAAACCACGCGCCCGGCGGCCGATCCCTTCTCGAACGGCAGTGTCGCCACCGCGACACCGGCCTCGCGCTCCCGGAACGTTGTCATCAGGTCTGTGATGACCGCCGGGGAAACCACTTTGTCCCCCATGGTCACCACCACGTTCCCGTCGAAACCCTGGGCCTCCAGGGCGCGGACCGCGACCTGGGTCGCGTGCCCGGTGCCGCGGGGTTGATTCTGGAAGACGAAGGTCGCTTCGGGAAACTCCTGGGACACGGTGGCAATGACCTGTTGCGCCATTTGACCGACCACCACGACGATGTGCCGGATTCCGGCCTGCTTGTAGGCATCGATGGCCCGGCAGATTGCCGGACGGCCCAGGATGGGAAAACACACCTTATGCGTATCCTCGGAAGCCATACGCTTCCCGCGTCCTCCGGCCAGAATCACACACGCTGTTTTCTCCATGGCCCTATCTTTCAGATTGTTTCGGTTTGTATTCATAGGTAACTGTCGTTGCCGTCTCCCGCGGTCATGGACGGGAAGCGCCGCCGGTACCGCATCGTTGATCGCTCGTTGCTCGTGTTTTTTTTTGTTAACCTTCTTCGACGGGGGTTTGAATCGATCCCCCGGCATCCCGCGGGGACAAGGTTCCCTGTCGATATGATTTGCATAATAAGTGATTCGGCAGCGGGTTGGAATCGGGGAAGGGAGCTTATGTCCGTAGGGGAAACCCTTATTGCCGACATAAAAGAATGTCCGCATGCTCCCGCCCCGGGTCCGGGGGGTCCGGAATCCGGGAATTGTTCACACGGCGGAAACCCTTCGCCTGGCCTCACACCGTGTCCATCGACTCGATGACGGCGTTTCGCACCGCCGCGAGCGCCGCGAATTTTCTCGGACGGGTGAGCGCGCGGACCGGCACATTCGCCGCGAGTTCGCCGCACTGCCGAAAATGCAGGGGCATCGGTTTCCCCTCGAATACCTGGGCCCCGTAGCTGTTTTCCAGCAACACGCCCAGGGCGTCGCATTTCGGGAGTGTTTTCACCGCGATCTCATCTCCGTCGCGCAAAACATAAAGCGCCTCCAGCGGCACCGTACGCAATACCGAATCGGCCGGCGAGGGGACAAAGCCCTCCTTGACCGCGTCCGGGTACAACCGGCCCAAACGCGAAAACCTCGAACCGGTGCGCTTCAGGGAATCATCCCAGAGCTTGATGATGGAGAATCCGGGGTGTGCCAGGAATCCCTTGCCCCCCTTCCCCGGTTCGACCAGCAGGAGGTCGTCACTGAGGAATTCGGTCCCGTTTCCGACCAGGCTTGCCACGAGGGTCGACTTGCCCGCCCCGCACGGCCCCATTAAGCCGTAGGCCTTGCCGTTGCGGCAAACAGCGCTCGCGTGCAGGCACAGGGCGCCCCGCTGGTGAAAAATGGCGGCGAAGCAAGGGATGAGCAATCCTCTCCACTCGGTGGACCGATCTTCGGGCGACCGGCAGGGCCGGAGCACGATCGAACGGCCGTTCGACACCCGGGCCCGCCCCAGGGACGGGTAGCTCAGGACCGCCTCCTGGTACGATTTCCAGAGCCAATCCGCCCGCGACGGCGCCTCCGCGGTCGGCAGGGGCTCGTCCATCTCCACGCGGATGCCGGCTCCTCCGTTCTTCGCGGCGGTGCCGGGCAAGGGCAATTCGATACTGGATTCGATCCGTACCCCGGCCAGCTCGTAGGCGTGCACCTGGTTCATGCCGCGCCCCCTTTTCCGGCATCCCCAAAGCCGGAATCGCGGGTACGCGGAGAATTCCCCACCCGGACCCGTGCCTGCAACCGTTCCGAAAGGAAGGCACCCGTTTTATTGAGACCGTAAAACAGCCCGTCCGGCAGGTGCAACACGGCCGCTTCACTCGAAAGGTCACAGGTGGGTTGATCGGACACGGCCGCCCCCAGGGTGTCGTCACTCAGGTCGCCGGAGGGATTCATGGTCAAGCACAACGGGAAAACATTAATCTTAAAGATAAAGAATTCCGCCGCCTGTCAAGGCAACGCACAATTTCGGAGTGCTGTCGGCGCGGATTATTACCGAATCATCCATTCCCCCGCTTCGCAAAGGCCGGTTGGTCCGCCCGATCGTCCCGTCCCCCGGTTGCCGCGACGGCGCGAAAAGCGGTGCGATGCACCGCAAGCCAAAGCGCTCCGAAGCTTTGTAAAAAAACCGTCAACCCGGCTTGGAAACGAGGATTCAGGCCGTCTGAATCGGTATTCACAAATCTATTACAAACCCGATTTTTACTATTTCTTAATACCGATTCAGATTGCGCGAATTAAGTGAAACACCTAGCGTTCATAGGTGAAACACTTAATTTATTTATCCGGGAAAGATTTCCTGAAAAAAGGGGGAAATACCCGGATAAGGTGATAGCCAGTCTGCTTACGTCAATAGGGGTTTCCCGTATATAATTCGATAATCATAATGGTTTCTCTTATTTTTTTTGAAAATTATCACTTAGCGCGGCGGGAAACCAACAACTTCCGAAACATCTCGACCACAACCACACCAGCAATCGCGGGAGAACACAAGTCCCGCCAACGTTCATGAACCTGAAACATTCCGTCCGCCTTTTCCGCCCGGGGTTCACCTTCACTCACATAATTACGATTGCCGCCGTGGCTGCCCTGTCAGCCGGATCCGCGGGCGCCGAGGTACGCCTCGGCGATTACAGCTCCGAATCCCTCCCCGGAACCGTCCTCGAGTTCGCCATCGTCGATTCCGGGGGCCGCGTTCTCGGCAGCGTGCACGAATCGTTTTCCGACGGCCGCATGGACGGCGAATCCCGTCTCCAACTTCGCTCCTCCCAGGAACATTCCGCGACGTTCTCCTATCTAAGCCATATCGACCAATCCGGCCAACTCGTACTCGACCACTACACCGCGGAAACGACCCATAACGGTTCCACGATCGCCTCGGTCGCGGTAGCGTTCGAGACCCCGACCGAATCCTTTTCGGCGGTTACCGTAGGCGAGGTGCGGCGGTACTCGGCCGGGTTTACCGAGGTGGTGGAATCAGCCGACGGATCGCAACGGGAACGCCGGGGCACCAAACACATGACCTGGATGCTCGAGGGGTTCGAGGATGTGAACGTTCCCGCCGGAATTTTCCCCGCCGCCAGAATCCGGGTAAACACCCGCCTCGTTTACGAGGATGATCCCGAAAACGAACTGAGCGTCGCCGAGACCACCTGGCGGGTCGAGGGTCTCGGACTCGTTCGACGCGCATTCCATTCCGCTCCCGCCGGCGCGCCGGCCGTTCAGCAGTTGACCGCCTATTCCGGCCCGTCCCGGGACGAGACATCGGGTGAACCGGAGGCGCCGGCCGACCTGACCGCGGCGCTGGATTCATCCGACCGCGTCCGCCTCTCATGGCAGGCGCCCGGGGGCGAGACCTCGGTCACCGGCTACCGCATCGAGCGGCATGCCGGCGACGGCAACTTTATCGTGCTCGTGACCGATACCGGAACCACGGCCACCGAATTCGTCGATACCGGCGTGCAGCCCGGAACAACCTACACCTACCGGATCCGCGCCATCAACGAGCAGGGGCTTAGCGACACCTCGGAATCGGTCACGGTTTCCCTTCCCCCGGCCGACTCGTCCTCCGGGATTCGCACGGCCGACGGTCTCGTCGCCTTGTATTTCATGAACGAGGGATCCGGCAACCGGGTTTACGACTACAGCGGCGTCGAACCCGCTATCAATCTCGAACGGGACGGCGGCGTGTTCTGGTACCGCGACGGCGGCGTCGCCTTCGACGGGACCGGCACGCTCGCCAGTGCCGGGCCCGCGGATAAGCTCCACGACCGCCTCACGGCCAGCGGTGCCTTTACCTTCGAGATCTGGGCCGAACCTTCCAGCTTCAACCAGGACGGCCCGGCGCGCATCCTCACCTACTCGAACGGTATTTCCCAACGCAACTTCACGCTGGGGCAAGCCTCGGGAGCCGATCTCGTCACCCGTTTGCGAACCACCGACGAAGGTGACAACAACGGCATCCCGGACAGCGTTTCCCGCGACATGCTTCACTACGAGCCTTCCCATTACGTGGTGACCTACGACGGCGCGCACCTCGCCTTCTATCGCGACGGCGTTCTCTACCATGAGGAGGCCCGCGCCGGCGCTCTTTCCAACTGGGACCGCGACTTCCCCCTCGCCCTGGGCAACGAAATCGGCGGCGACCGCGGCTGGATGGGCAGTCTGTACCTGGCGGCGATCTACGACCGCGCCCTGACACCGGCGGAGATCGATGCCAATTACCTGGCCACCGCCCATCCTCCCAGCGAAGGTATTCTCGTCAGCCAGGATATCGGTGAACGCAGTGCGCCGGGCTCCAGCCGTTTCGACCCCCTGACCGCCCAATTTACCCTGTCCGCCTCCGGCGGGGATATCCGGGGACGCCGGGACGGCTTCCACTTTCTGCACCTGCCGATGGAAGGCGACGGTCACGTCGTGGCCCTCCTGCGGGGAATCGATTCCGACGACGAATTTGCCAAGGCCGGCATCATGATCCGCGAATCCCTTGATCCCGACGCCCGGTATGCCATGATCGCCGGAACTCCCGGTCACTCGGCCTCCTTGCTGCGGCGCACCGAAACGGGTGGATTCTCCTACGACACTACCGACTGGGGCGCTCCGCATCCTCTCTGGGTTGCCCTGCAGCGTTCCGGCGACGAGATTCGCACCTACTACTCCCGCAACGGCACCAGCTGGAGACAGTTCGACACACTCCACCTCGATCTCGCCGAATCCACCTATATCGGGTTGGCCGTCAGTTCCTCCGGAAACGCCGGGACCGCCACCGCAACGTTCGAGTCCGTAATCTTCTCTAACCTCAGTGAAGAAACCCTGCGCATCGTCAACCGGGAACAGGATCCTGCGGGAGAACCCATCGAGGATTCCGCTGGAAGCGGCGAACCGGCATCCACCGTCGCGTTCGCCTCGACCGGCGGATCCCTCGATCCGGTGGAATCCGGACGTTTCTCTCTGCACCTTAATCGTTCGGGCGATGAGGCCGAAGCCTTGAGCGTTCATTATAAACTGTCCGGCCCCGGAGCCGAGCTGATCGACCGGGACCGCACGCCGTCTCCCTTGAACATCGATGCCGGACGGGATAGCGGGACCCTCACGTTCTCCCTGAAGGAAAAGGTCTTCGTACCCGAAGACATGCTCCTGACGCTCGACCTGGTTGACGACGGCGCCTACAACCTCGGCACGCCGAAACAGATCGCCTTCACCATCAAGGCCCCTCCCGGCGACCGGTGGAAAGCCGATCATTTCACCGCTTCCGAGCTGGCCGATCCCGCTATCAGTGGCGATACCGCCGCACCGGCCGGCGACGGCGTTCCCAATCTCTTGAAATACGCCCTGGGCGAGGATCCCTGGAAGCCGATGCCCGCGGATCGCCGGCCGTCCCTCGGTACCAGCCGGGGACATCTCGAACTCCGGTTCGACCGTCCCGCCGGCCGCTCGGACCTCCGCTACATCGTCGAAGCCTCCAGCGACCTGTCGACCTGGACCTCCGGCTCCGACCATGTTGACGTGGAGGTCACCACCCTCATCGAGGGCGAACGGGTTACCGGCCGCGACCGGTTCCCGCTCGGTTCGTTCGAACAGCGATTTTTGCGCCTAAGAGTGGAACGACGGTAGCGCCACCCTTGCCGATCATGTTAAAACTTCCCATTTCCTTGCCACAATCCATTGCCATGAAGAAAATTTTTTCTAAGTATCACAGCAGCAAATCTATGTTACGCTGGATTAGAGCTAAGAACTCCTGTCTAACCTTGGGAATCCTCACATTCCTTGCTGTAACTGCCATAAACTCCTTGTCATCGGCGGGGGAGAGTATCTTCGTAGGTGGAGATTTTGCTCACACCGAAATAGGCGAAAAACCACGATATCCAAGCATTACAGACGAAGATGATATTTGGCAGGTTTACGTTGTGAGCAGTGATATTTTTAAAAGTGGAAAGGCATTATCAGCAAAGCGTACCGCGGTTGGAAAGAGTCTAAGAATTCACCAATGGACGGGCGCCTTGGAGCCTGGTGAGAGTTATGAATTTTCTGTTTGGGCACGCAGCTCCGATTCAAATGCACGGTTGACCCTCAGGTACAGGGTCACAGTAGGTGACGCAAGGTCGGTTTTCACCGAGTCATTCTTCTTAACCTCCCAATTTCAGCAATATACTTTAAGATTTGTTTTGCCGACCGAAGAAGACGTTCCAGGAATTAGCGAACAAGGTGGCGTTAATATTATCTACCTGGCCGGAAGCGTCGAAGAAAATAATCCCGAAATCGAACTTTCCGATATTGTTTTCAAAAAATATGAAGGTGAAGACGGATTTATATTCAGGTCTGCAAGTTATGATCCAGATCCAGATCCTATTCACGGCTTAGAAACCTTTGTGAACCGATCTGGAATAAAACCCTATGACCTTTATGAGACCGATGAAGGTCTACACATGCAGCGGCTGATCTTCAAAGACCGAAAACACGGTACTGAACTATGGATGATAGACGATTCTCCAGTAGTCGACGATACGGCATGGACCGCATCAGTTTGGACGGCATGGAATCCCAATGGATCTAAACTTCAACTCACAAGGTCGCGTCCATGGAAGAATTCTACACCAAGAGGATGGTTTGTAAACTCTGATTTCTCCTTAATGAAACCTGGGCCAACAGGTACGGTCATATGGAGTCCAGACGATCCCAGTGTTTATTTTCGTCACGATAACGGTGAGCTTCGAAGAGGAGATTCGAATAGTGGCAACGAGGAGGTAATCGCAAAATGGGATGCGTATCCTCGCGAACGTGTCTATGGATTGACTTCAGATAATCGGAATATTTTCGTCGACACTCCTAATGGTGGACAATGGGTGCCATATACACCAAAAGGACCAATACCCCCCTTAAACCTGCATGCAGGCCGACCTGCACTTCCCGATGAATCCTATACATATTGGAGGAACGATAAAAATTATACTGGTGAACATCCTGATTATGGCCACTTATTTAGGATTCGTGTAGGCACAAAAATTGACATTGAGACCGGTGAGCAGAAGCGAGTAATTATACCACTCTCTGGATCTAGGTATTATTTGGAAACATTTGCCACAGGAGATGTTGATTTTAGTGCAGTTCCTGATTTTG
>PXDC01000121.1 GCA_003565135.1 Verrucomicrobiota bacterium | reverse complement strand
CGGACGCGCTGGTACCCGAACGGCGTACGCCAATCGGAGGCGGGAATCGTTCACGGGCGAGTCGAT
The DNA here is from genome assembly GCA_003565135.1 of Verrucomicrobiota bacterium. Classification (GTDB taxonomy): domain Bacteria; phylum Verrucomicrobiota; class Verrucomicrobiia; order Opitutales; family T3Sed10-336; genus PXDC01. The sequence continues at coordinate 9,341 of PXDC01000121.1, read as the reverse complement.
GGTTTGTTTGTTCGCTGGCATGAGAACGGCGCGCCGGCGGAGCGAATCGAAATGAAGGACGGCGAGCCCGACGGTGTTTCAGAGGCGTATTTCTCAAGCGGATACTTGAAAGCCCGTGTGGAGATTTCGGACGGGCGGATCGTGGAACAGACTTTTTGGGAGGATGGCGAAATGAGGGAGGAGCGGTTTGCACAGCGGCATGGGGATCTCGAATACCAGGAGGCCGTGCGATGATCGGACGTCACCTTCTCTCGGGGCTGGCATTATTTATTGTCGTCGTTGCGACGCCGGCCGCAAGCGGCTACCAGATCATCATTATGAACGATGCCGCCGGGGAGCAGGAGTTTCAATCGGCGGTGCAGGGATTCGCCTATCTCGGCAGGGAGGAACTCGCCAACTACAGCTTTGCCGGCGAAGCGAGCCTGGGTTCGCCGGCGCTCTTTCCGGGTGTATCGACAACCCATTTCCCCGGTGGCTCCGATGCTTTCCTGGGCATCACGTTTCAGGTCAATACGCTGGGCGGGTCGCCCGCTGCGCTGAGTCCGGGCGGCAGCCTGTTTGCCGCCGGGCCCGGGGCGGGGGAGACGGGCGTTGTGCGGATCGGACCGGAAGACGCCCGGCACAGCATGGACCTCATCTTCGATCCTCCGGAGTTTCGCGGCATGGTGCGCGCGGTGAGCTTCACTGTGTTCCAGGAAGGCGGCGAAGGCGGGGAAGTCCGTCTGTACAACAGTGAGAATGAGCTCCGCTCGTATGGATTCCTGCCAGATAGCGGTCCCGGTGAACCCGGCCGGATCGGCATAATCGCCCCCGAAGGAGAAGTCCTTTTCAGAACCAATTACTGGGTTCCCGAAGGTTACGGAGACGCAACCGGTATGGATCTGTATGCGATTCCCGAACCGGTAACGGCATCGTCGATTTTGGGCCTGATTGTTCTGAGTCTCGCGGTTTGGAGACGGCGTATTTCGAATCGGGTAAAGGAAAGCAGGACCTAACGTTGCGAAAACGGGAGAAGTTCTAGTTTTGGCAACCGGCTTGTTCACGTACTCCAGTATTACTCCTTTCGTGTTTTAGTTTCCCCTGGCCAGCCGAAACTCCTCGATTTTTACATCCTCAGGGAAAACTCGGTTTGACAATCCAATGGTTTTATCGGGACGCTTACGAATCACGATATGAAAGCGATCCTGTTTTTTCGATCACCCGCTCCGTTAGCCTTTATCCTGGTTGTTTTTGGCGGTGTTGGGAATTGCCCCGCGGCGGAGGAAGCCCGGCCTAACGTGCTTTTTATTTCCATCGATGACTTGAACAACGATCTCGGGGTTTTGGGGGTGGATTATGTGCAGACCCCCCACCTCGACGCGCTTGCTCAAAGGGGACGATTGTTCAGCCGGCATTATGTGGCCGTGCCGTCGTGCGGACCTTCGCGGGCCGCGTTGCTGAGGGGGAAGCGACCCACATCGTCGGCACACCTGCCGAATACAGCGATTCTGCGTACGCACGAGGAATGGGAGAACCAAAGTTTGCCAGGCCAGTTTCGCGACCATGGATACCGAACACTTTCCCTGGGCAAGGTCACCCATTATCCCGGTGGGATGACGGGGGATGGTTGGGCCGAGGAGCCGGAAGAACTTCCCGGCGCCTGGGACCGTGCCTGGGTCCCGGAAGGAAGTCCGTGGGAAACGCCGCTCGACATGATGCATGGGTATGCCAATGGTGTGCCTCGTGACCGGGGGCAGTCTCCCGCCTGGGAAGCCTATGATGGACCCGATAGCTCCTATCCGGACGGCTGGGTCGCCGAGGGCGCGATCAAGGTCCTGGAGGAATTGGCCGAAACTGAGGAGCCGTGGTTTTTCGCGGTGGGATTCTTTAAGCCTCATCTCCCGTTTGCGGCTCCGAAGAAATATTACGAGATGAACGATCCCGAACGGATTCCTGAGCCCCACGACACGGTTAGGCATCCGGATCCGTCGAGCTGGCATCCGAGTAATGAATTTTTCCGCAATTACGGCCAGCATCCCGATCATCCGGATGATGACCGGGCGTATGCGCGGCAATTGCGTCACGCCTACGCCGCGGCAACGTCTTACGTGGATGCGCAGGTGGGGCAAGTCATGGAGGCGTTTGACCGACTCGGCATGAACGGCGACACAATCCTGGTGGTGTGGAGCGACCACGGCTTCGCGTTGGGGCATAACGGGGTTTGGGGTAAGCATTCCCTGTATGAAATCGCTCTCAAATCTCCTCTCATCATTTCCTACCCGGGAATGGAACGGCCGGGCGAGGTCGCGGACGCCGTTGTCGAGACGGTGGACCTTTTCCCGACGCTGACCGATCTTGCGGGGATCGACACGCCCGACGGATTGCATGGCAGGAGTTTGCGGCCACACCTGGAAGATCCCGAAACTCCCTCGGAGAAAGCCGCATTCGCATTTTTCCGGAACGGACAAACGACGGTTCGGGATGATAATTGGCGATTGATCATGCATCGTGATGGCGATCAGATCCTGGGATACGAGCTTTTCGATTTTAGCGAAAATCCGGATGGTGACCGTCGGGAGCCGGACCAGTTCCCGTCCGTGGTGGAGGATTTGTCCAAGTACTTTGAGACCCTTCCGTGGATATCGAAATGACCGACCGGGGCCGGAAGGCGATCCGGGCATTTCAGCCCACGGGAGCGATGGCGGGAACCGGGCGTTATCGTTTTGAATATGAAAGCCGGTAGGACGAAGGGAAATGCCGGGTCCGGGGATGCCCGCAAGGCTGTATTCGAGACCCGGAATCTGACCAAGGTTTACCTGATGGGCGAGGTGGCGATTCATGCTCTGCGCGGGGTGACTATGACGCTGTATGCGGGTGAGCTTGTGGTGCTCCTGGGACCTTCGGGGTGCGGAAAGTCCACGTTATTAAACATTCTCGGTGGGTTGGACGTGGCGACGGAAGGTACCGTGACTTACCGGGGACGCGAGCTGACCGCCGCAGGCGAGAAAGAGCTGACGCGGTACCGTCGACACGATGTCGGGTTTGTTTTTCAATTCTACAATATGATTCCGAGCCTCACCGCACGGGAAAACGTTGCCATCGTCACCGAGATCGCGCGCGATCCCATGACACCGGAGGAGGCGTTGGCTCTGGTCGGCCTGGCTGACCGGATGGATCATTTCCCCTCGCAGCTTTCCGGCGGACAGCAGCAGCGGGTGGCGATTGCGCGCGCCATTGCCAAGCGCCCGACGGTTCTCTTGTGTGACGAGCCGACCGGAGCGCTCGATTCGAAAACCAGTGTATCCGTGCTTGAGGCGATCCAAGCCATTAACCGCGAGTTGGGAACCACCACCGCACTGATCACGCACAACGAGGTTATTGGAGAGATGGCTCACCGGGTCATACGGATGACCGACGGCCGGGTGGTCGAAGAGCACCTCAACAAAAGGCGACGGGTGCCGGCGGAACTCAGTTGGTGAAAATGCAAACCGGAATTGAGGGCGGTGAGGTGAAAATGAAATGGAGGCGGTCGGTCAACGGCACCCGGGTTTTCGGCTTGCGGGGGGCGGGATGCGCTCACTGAATCGAAAGCTTCTCCGTGACCTGTACGCCCTGAAGACGCAGGCGGCAGCCATTGCCACCGTTATCGCCGCCGGAGTGATGACCCTCATTGTCTTCGTCACCACCCTCGACTCGCTGGCCCTTACCCAGGAACGGTTTTACCGGGACTTTCAATTCGCCTCGGTTTTTGCCGATTTAAAGCGGGCGCCTAACAGCCTGGAGGAGCGGTTGCGGGAACTGCCCGGGATCAATCACGTGGAATCCCGGGTGCGGGCTCCGGTCCGGATGGACGTACCCGGGTTCGGGGATCCGGTCCGCGGGGAAATCGTTTCTCTGCCGGAAGGGCGGCAGCCAAACGTCAACCGCCTTTTCGTGCGAAAAGGAACCCTTCCGGATCCCGGTCGATTTGAGGAGGTGGCGGTCAATGAGGTTTTCGCCGAAGCACATGGGCTCGATATTGGGGACAGCCTTACGGTGATTATTCGCGGGAGAATGGAAACCGTGCGGATCGCGGGAATAGTCCTTTCGCCCGAATTTGTCTACCAGTTGGGTCCGGCCGACCTGGTGCCGGATTACGAGCGCTACGGCGTGCTCTGGATGAACCGACGGGCCCTGGCCAACGCCTTCGGGATGGAAGGGGCCTTCAATAACGTGGTGGCAACGCTGCAGGTCGGCGCCGTGGTCGAACCGGTGATTGATGCGTTGGACGAACTGCTCGCACCGTATGGAGGGGTGGGCGCGTACGGACGGGAAGACCAGATGTCGCATCGCTTTGTTTCCGACGAACTGGAACAGGTTCGCGCAATGGCGACGATTCTCCCGGCGGTGTTCCTCGGGGTGGCGGCTTTTTTGCTGCATGTGTTGGTCGGCCGGATCGTGCGCACGCAGCGGGAACAGGTGGCGGTGTTAAAAGCGTTCGGTTATACAAATGGGGAGATCGCGCTTCATTACGCCTTCCTGACCGGGTTGATTGTCCTGGCCGGTGCGGTCGCCGGTATCGTGCTGGGGGCGTGGGCGGCGGACGCGCTGGGCCGCGTGTACCTGGAGTATTTCCGTTTTCCCGAACTCAGTTTCCGTCTGCAGGGCTGGGTGATCGCACTGGCGGTGCTGGTTGCCGGAGGCGCTGCGTTTTTTGGTGCATTTGGAGCGGTGAGGGGAGCGGCCAGGCTTCCGCCGGCTGAAGCTATGCGTCCGCCGGCTCCCGAGCGTTTCCACCGAGGACTCCTGGAGCGATCTCCCTTGTGGCGTTTTATTGGCCAGCCCACCCGTATAATCCTCCGAAACCTTTCCCGTCACCCGTGGAAAGCGGTACTCTCGGTATCCGGAATCGCCCTTTCCGGAGCGTTGCTGGTGGTGGGGAGTTACCAGTTTGGTGCCGTGAACCATATGCTCGATGTCCAGTACCGGCTGGTCCAGAAAATGGATATCCACCTGACATTTACCGATCCGACACCGGAACGGGCCCTGGGGGAGTTGAGGCACCGGGCGGGGGTCCAACACGTGGAGGGGTATCGTTCGGTTCCGGTTCGCCTGGTCAACGGGGTGCGTTATTACCAGACCGGCCTTCTCGGGCTCGAAGAACCGCCGGGACTCCGGGGGATGATCGACCGGGACCACCGTCCGGTTTCCCTGCCCCCGGAAGGCGTGCTGATGACGCGCTACCTGGCGGATTATCTTCGTTTGGCTCCGGGGGACGAGGTCGACGTTGAGATACTGGAGGGTCACCGGCGCCACCTTCGTGTACCGTTGGCCGGAACGGTGGACGAGCCGATTGGGGTGGGTGTTTATATGGAGCGCCGAGCGTTGAACGGGTTGATGCGCGAAGGGCCGGCAATATCCGGGGCCTGGTTGTTAACCGATCGTGAATCGGAAAAGCGGTTGTTCGACGAGTTATGGGATATGTCGCGGGTCGCCAGCATCGGGTTGATCGGCGATGCCGAGCGTATTTTTCGCGAACACATGGAAGGGACGGTTCTGGTTTTTATGGGGGTGGTGTTGTTGCTGGCGTGTTCCATTGCTTTTGGTGTGATCTACAACAATGCCCGCATCGCGCTGGCGGAAAGGACGCGTGAACTGGCGACTCTGCGTGTGCTCGGGTTCACCCGGGGGGAGGCGGGGTGGATCCTGATTGGCGAAATTCTCCTGCTGACCCTCGTGGCCATTCCCCTGGGGTGGGCGCTCGGAACTTTGTTTGCCTTTTTGCTGAGCCACGCCATGAGCGTGGACATGTACCGCGTTCCGTTTATTGTCACCCGCTGGACCTATGGGTTTTCCGCGGCGGGTGTCTTCGGGGCGTCGATCCTGTCGATCCTCCTGGTTGCGCCCCGAATCCGGCACCTGGATATGGTTTTGGCTCTGAAGGCGGGAGAGTGAATACGGAAAGAGGGGATTTATGAAGATGAAAAAACAAGTGGTGCTGGGCGGATTCGGGATTCTGGTTGCCGGGTTATTGATCTTTGCCTTGAGGCCGGCGCGGGTTCCGGTTAGCGCGGTGGTGGCCGAGCGGGAACGATTTGTCGAGTACGTGGAGGAAGAGGGACGGACGGCCTTGCGCGATCCCTATACTGTTTCGGCGCCGATCGCGGGGCACCTGCGGCGTGTGGCATGGGAGGTGGGTGATCCGGTTCGTGCGGGGGAGGTCCTCTTCGAGTTGGAACCCGGACCGGTTCCGGCTCTCGATGCCAGGGAGAAGAACCGGGCCCGGGCGAATGCGGGGGCGGCGGAAGCACGGTTGGGCGCCGCGGAAGCGGAATTGGAGGCACGCGAGTCCGCATTACGGTATACGGAAAAGGAATACGATCGAATCCGTACGCTCCGAGAGCGGGAGGCGGTTTCGGCCGCGCAGGTCGATTTGTGGCGCGACCGCCGGGATCAGGCGCGGAGCGGACGGGCGGCGGCGGAAAACGCTCGGGAGATGGCACGATTCGAACTGGAGAATGCGCGGGCGGTTCTGGAAATCATGCAGGGACGGCAGGATGACGGGGACGATTCCGTCCTGGCGGTGCGGGCCCCGTTATCGGGGGTTACCCTGGCCCGCCATCGTTGGGATGAGGGAGCCGTTCAGGCCGGAGAAGCTGTCGTGGCGATCGGGGATCTCGATCGCCTGGAAGTGCGGGTGGACCTCCTGTCGATTGATGCGGTTCGCGTAAGCGAGGGCATGAGGGTGATTCTTACCCGTTGGGGTGGGGATGCAGACCTGCCCGGCCGCGTGCGGCGCGTTGAACCCGCGGGTTTCGAGCGTATTTCCGCGCTGGGGGTTGAGGAGCAGCGCGTGCCGGTGTGGGTCCAGGTTGAAGTGCCGCGGGAGGAATGGGAGCGGCTTGGAACCGGATACCGCGTGGAGGCCAGGTTTATCCTCTGGGAAGGCGACGACGTCTTGCAGGTGCCGACCAGCGGACTGTTTCGGCGGGACGACGAGTGGAACGTGTTTTCGGTTCGGGACGGCCGCGCATCATTGCGCCGGGTCGTGCCCGGGCGTCGAAGCGGCTTGTGGAGCCAGATTGTCGAAGGGGTCGAACCGGGAGAAGTGGTGATAACCCACCCGGGCGAACGAATTCGCGATGGCACGAGAGTCGACGCAGAGATTCGTCCTTACCGGTGATTGGATATTCGGTGCTCTCCCCTCGGGGGTTCTTTGGTGCCGTTACCCGCTGGAATTCATATCAGAGATGGTGTCGGCGGGAATCTGGCTGTGTCGGTGCACGGATTGGATTTGCTGAAGGCGGTGGAAATTAGGGTTCTATAGGGCGTCATGAACTGAATTGATGCCGAATCAAGGCGTAATCGCCGTTATTACTGCAAATGCCGATAGTGGGAAGCCATACCTGATAGAATTCTAATCCGGTCGAACCAACTGGCGGCACGATTCGTTTCGGCGAAGGAAAATGTGGAAACACTGCCGTCGAGGTGGGCAGCGGTGATTGATCGGCCGTTGAAACCGCTCAGGTCATTCAGTTGATGGGTGAGCCCCATGTCCGAGAAAATTACCGTCCTGTGATGCGCCCGGGCGTTGTCCACACGATCGTTCCAGAGTCCGGGTCCCGCGGCATTCCTTGGAGGATCGCCGCCGTCGTTTTCCGGCAGTGAAAAAAACACGTAGCTCATGATGAAAACGTTGCCACTGTGGCGGGCCCATCCGTCATCGTGTCGTTCGTCCTCCAGTTTTGGAGGGAACGGACCGTAGAAAGAATCAGGGCCCGGAAGGTAGTCGGTACGGCCGGTACCTCCCCAATTCTCACTCAATAACCGGCGCGGTCCGCTGTTTGCGTAGAGCCACGGTCCTGTGGTATGGAAGGGACTGCCGTCGGCGTAGGTGGACAGCGGCATTTTGCCGTCGTTGTCGTCGGCAAAAACGAAACTGGCCATGCTCAAGTTGCGAATTGTCGAGATATTCTTTGATTGCTGGGCTGCCTGGCGAGCGGAACTGGCCACCGGAATCAGGATTGCGGCAAGTATACCTATAATGGCGATCACCGTCAAAAGCTCGATCAGGGTGAAGGCCTTTACGCGGCATATCCGATGGTCAATCCGAAATGCGGTGGAGCCGAAAGAAGGGTAAAAGGTGTGGTAACCCATGCTCGAAAGTTGACTCAGCCGCGGGCTTGGGTCAACGGACAAACGGCTTCCCTCATGTTAAAACTGTAACGCTTTCCAGGGGTTCGGCCTCCTATCCCGGAATGGGACATGGAAATGAACGGAATTTATAACTGGAGCTACAGATACCCCACCTTTGCGGCTGGTTATTCGGAAATTAGGCCCTTATTGGTGGAAGGTGTATTTTCCCGGGGGGCCCTCGAAATAAAGAATCCCGTCATCGTTGCCGACGGAAACGTTGGATTTGAAGGGGGAACCGTTTCTTCGGATCCGCCACGTTCCCGCGGCGAGATCCGCGATAAGAATTCGTTGAGTACGGTCTCCAGGCACCATCATTGAAACCGGATTCGTGATGATGTCTTTGGTCTTGCTGAAGCCCACGACACGGTTTCCAATTTGTACGCCAATGAGCCCGTCGCCGGGCAGGTACTCGACCTCCAAAAGATCGTCCTGCTCCCTGTCCGTGACTTGCATGACGTTGAGAAATAAATCCTCCACTGATGGATTTCGCGGGGTGAGCTCGACCCGCCAGGCGCCCCTTTCGTTTGCGACGTCCGGATGGCGCGTCGGTTCATTTTCGTAGTTGGTGCCGAATACCCAGAATTCTTTCCCGGGGCCGCCGACGGGAGTCAGGTCCCGGTTGGCGGCCTCGGGTAGCAGCGTTACATTGACAAGTTTTCCGCTGTCGCCGTGGGTTGTGCGGGTGATGGTCACCTTCCCGCCGTCTATCTCCGGTTCCTCGATGCTGTGAAGCAGCCAGAATTTCCTGAACGACGGATCGGCCGAAACGACTTTATCGAATACGACAAACGCGGCGGGAACCGTTTCATTTTTCAGATTCAGGAAAACGAAGGATCGTTTCACCTCGCTCACCTTGTCGCTGTACGCCAGGGTGATATCGCCTTTGAGGTAGCTGTAATCGGGCCGGTCGGGATCGGGCCCGAAGCCGTGGGCGAGGATTTTGCCTGTCTTGTAATCCTTGTTGAGCAGGTCGTCCAGGTTCCGGGGGCCCCTCCATCCGTCGCCCGGCAGACGCTGGCCTCCGTCGTTTGCGACAAAATCGGTACGGTGCGCACCCCCGTAATTATGCGATTCAAACACCTCGTCGGGATCGTAGATCAGGAGGCTGTTGTGGGCGATCGTTCGCTTGAAGTAATTCTTGTTGTGGGGACTGTTGTACTGGAGCCCGTTTCCGGACGAGCCGGTGT